>CAMTWW010000144.1:0-1724 GCA_947085555.1 uncultured Elusimicrobia bacterium
AGTGAGGTTGGCTTTATGCCAATGGGAATAGACGAGTTATGTAATATTAAGTATAAGTATAACAGTAAATACTATAAGTATCAAGCCCTAGGCTATAGATAACCGGATAATTATAAAAAACCACGAGAAAGGCCGGGGTCTGTGCTGCGATCAGCGGGGCGAGGCTTCCGCAATGGCGGTTTTCAGGAGTTCCGACTGGGCGGGATCTAAAAAAACAAGCGAATAATTGTAGTAGCCGTCGCCGTCGCGCAGGGCTTTCTTTATGCGCGCGCGGAGGTCCTCGAAAGACGCGCGGCCAAGCTCGAAAGTGAGCGCCACCACCTTGCCCGCGGGCAGCTCGAAGTGGCTTACCAGCTCCGCTTCTCCCGGCGACAGGAAAGCCAGCCTGCCCCAGAGCGGGGGCAGGTCCAGCGAGGTTTTAATCACCGCCGGGATGACAGTATCGGTTTTATTTTGGCTCATCTTTATAGAACGCCAGCCCTCTGTCGCCGTCCTCTCCCGCGAACCAGATCGTCCCGTCTTTCGACGCCAGCGCTGTTATTTTGAGGGTTTTTGAGGCGTAAACGTCCAGCTCCGTCCTGGAAATTATCCGCTCCGGGTCTTCGAGAGAGAGCTTCACCAGGCCCCGCAGGCCCGGGTCCGCCACCCAGAGGAACCGCGTGTCGCAGGTGAGCGCCGAAAGTTTCCGGCCGGGGTACTTGAAAGTTTTAATCTCTGCTAAGGCGTCGCCGGGCATCCGCTTCACTATCGTTCCCGTGTGTGAATTCGCCGTCCAGAAATAAAGCCCGTCGAAGCAGACGCTGTCAGGGGCGGGGGAAAAGGCGGCGGTCCTGGAGGCCGTGGTATAGCGCGCGTCCAGCAGCCGCTTCTCTATCACGCCGTCGGTCCCGGCCAGCCACAGCGCGTCCTGCGAGGCGGCCATGGCCACCGGGGTCGTTTCCGGCAGGCTGGTAACCCGCCTTATGCCGAAATTCCTGATTCCATGCTCGTAAAGCCCCTGGCTGTACCAGTCGCTGATAAGCACCGAATCCTTTTTGATTATTATGCCGGAGGGGTGGGCGTAGGGCAGGTAAAAACTGCGCGGCTGAGGGCCGTGGGGGGAATACTTCCTGAAGCCGTAATAGAGCCCGCCGGTAAAACCCGCAAAAGCGAAGAAAACTGCGATGGCAAGGGTGAGGGTCCGCCGCCTGCGGTGCAGCGCGGAAGAATCCAGCTCTATGACCGTGCCGCTGAGGCGCAGCGCCTTGCGGTACAGGGGGCGCAGTTCCTCCTCGGTCCAGGGGCTTTGGGCGCAGTCGAGCGCGCCGGCTTTCATCAGCCCGACCGCCCGCGCGGCGTCGCGCCTTTTTAAAAGCGGGATGACCGGGATAAAGGGGGCCACGCGCCGCAGCTCCCGCAGCTGGATCTCCGCCGGCGGTTCCTCCCCGTCGGCCAGGAAAACCGCCGCCGGCCTGGCCTTCTCGAAAATGGAGAGCGCGTCGTTCAGGTCGTTGGAAAAAACCGCGTCGGCGCCCAGGTTCCTGAAGATGCCCCTGAGGATGGTGCGGTCTTTCTCCGACGCGCAGATGACCTGAATGGTGTTGAACATAGCTTTAGGGCTCGTTAAAGAATAACTGACGCATTTGGCTGAGCGGCTCAGCCCCCAGGGGGAGGCCCATCTTTGAGCCGGCTGCCGCGTTGCTCCTCACTCACAGACCACCGGTATGCTCGTTCGTCGCGCCTTG
>CAMTWW010000145.1:0-6846 GCA_947085555.1 uncultured Elusimicrobia bacterium
CCACCCAGCGGGCGATCGCCCCATGGCTGGCGCTGAGATCTTCCCTGAGGGAATTAATAGAAAGCAGTCCGCTTGCCCTCTCCACAAGCATGTCACCTAAAAGTTTGAGCGAACTTATATCCCGCACCACTTCCACATCCCGGATATCTTCACGGAAAAGCCGCTCAATGCGTTCATTATGCCAGCGCCGCAGAAAAGTTTCATCCTGCTTTGAAAGCGCCTCGGGGAAGCCGCCGAACTTTTCAAGGGCGGCCAGCCCGGAAGAGGCGGCGTACGGCATGATTTCAGGCGCGGTAAACGGCACAGGGGTGGAATTATCGGCGCGGAGGGTTTCGGCGAGCGTAAAAGGATGGAGCCTGTAATAATGGTAGCGGCCCTGCAGCGAGTCCCCGCCTTTGCGGAATATGTCCAGGCGGGCGCTGCCGGTGACGAGGAATTTATATTTATCTTTAAGCTTATCATACTCCCCTTTCACATAACCTTTCCAACCCTTCATTTTATGCAATTCATCCAGCACTATTACCTGGGCGGAACCCGGCCAGTTGGAAGTCAGCATATTTTTTCGATCCTGCCGGTTATCCCATAGGAAATAGGCGATATCAGGAAAATGCGCCTTAAGAAGTCCGGTGGAAAGTGTGGTTTTCCCCACTTGGCGCGGCCCGCCGATAAACACCATTTTCTCAGCCAGGTCGGCGGCAATATGTTTTGTAAGATAGCGTTTTTTAAACATAACTTATTCTACATAATATTTCATGTATGATGGAAACTTTATGTATTTTTTTTCACTTTGGCATTAAATTTTATTTTCTTTTGGCCTGGGAGTTACTTCAGCCGCGCGCGTTGGATTTTTTTCAGTTCCACCTGCATCCGCGCCGGTTTCTTCTCCCACCCGGACCTTTCCTTGATATTGCGGATTGCAACATCAAAATATTTCTAATGGCAGCCCTTGCAGGTTTCGCGGTAATTTTTCCGGAGGGGCGCGCTCTTATGGCCGCCTATATCGTGGCATTTCACGCAGCTCATCATTTCGGCGTGGGCCTTATGCGACATTGATTTGCCGGCGATTGCGGGAATGCCGACGGAAGCCGGGGCGCGGACTGTTTCGGGCGGCACTTTTACACCTACCTCCTGGTGGCACTGCGTGGCGCAATAGGACCCGGAAATAAGCGGGTCCGCTGAAATATCGGCAAGCTCCGCTCCCAGGGCGCGGCCGGCCTCGCCCAGTGTGCGGTCGGCTTCGCGCACTATAAGGGAAGTAAGGTAGATATTGTGCTCGCCGTGCGCGGCGCCGAGGAACTGCTCCAGCCTCCAGGCGCGGGCCAGCGCCAGGCGCGCTTTCTTAAGCTCGCTTTCGGGCCGGGAGGATCCGGCCAGTTCGGCCTTAGCCGCTTCTCTCTTGCCGGCCAGCTGTTTCAGCGAATTCCTCACATCGTCCCTCACATGGCCCCAGTTCCCCTTGAACTTTTCGCCGTGACATTTTTGACAGGACTGCTCGGAAGCTTTCTGCGTATGGCCGCTGAACCCGCCCTGCTCCGACTTGTCCTGGTAATGGCAGCCGATGCAGTTGACCCCGGCGCTGAACATCGGGCTGGGCAGGTCCGGCAGGGAAGAGCCTTTTATATCCTCGGGCAGCCTGCCGGAGTACAATTCAAGCTGGGTTGAATGCTTATCCTGGTGGCAATAGGAGCAGTCGAAGCTGACTCCGACGGCGGCGGAAGCCTGGGAGGGATGAGGGATGAGGGATGAGGGATGAGGACCGGAGCCGGCGGGAGAAGGCTCCTGCGCCATTTTAAGCGGAGAGCTGTGTTTTATCTCCTGGTGGCAGTGGAAGCAGGCCACGTGGCGTTTGGTAACGTGGCTTTCGTGCAGGAACGGGACATCCCCGTACTTTTCCAGCTTCTCCGGCTGGTTATGGCAGGTGAGGCATCTGTCCTTAGGCGCCGCGCCGTCGCCGCTTACCACGCCAAGGTGGCAGTTCTGGCAGGACACGCCCTGCTTTGTAACGAATTCCTTATGGTTGTAGGACATATTGCCCAGCTTGAAGTTCTTCTCCGGCAGGTTATGGCAGGACACGCAGCCGCCCAGCGGCTTCAGTTCCTTGCCGGAGCCCATGTTCTTGAAATGGCAGGCATAGCAGGTGTCATAAGTGACTTCCATATGTTTACCCACCATCACCTGGGAATGGCAGGAGACGCAGCGCAACTGCCTGCCGCGGCGCTTATCGGTCAGGTGCGGCATATGGTCGAACCTCACGCCCTTGTCCCCGACCTTGACCCAGCCTTCCAGCAGTTGTGTGGAATGGCAGCCTGAGGTCAGGCAGGCGGCGTCCGCCACCTCCGCGTAAGGCTTGGAGGAGTAGGTGCGCGTCACGTACTTGGCGACCTGCGACAGGGCCTGGAACTTGTGCCAGAGGTGTGTTTTGACGGAGGACGGCGGGTAATGGCACTTTACGCAGGCGATCTTATTGTGCTTGGAGCCTTTCCAGGCGTCGTAGTACGGCTTCATGATATGGCAGGAATTGCAGAAATTAGATGACTCCGAATAACGCACAAGCGACAGCAGCGCTGCCAGGGCGGTAACAGCAATGACGGTGACGGCAACCTTGAAGCGCGGAGCGAAACTGATATGCCAGCCATTGTCCTTAATAAGGTTCACTCCGAGAAAACGCAAAACACTGGAAAATTTTTCCATTGGTCAAGTCAATCCTTAATTTATATCAAGGCAGGAAGCCGCTTCCTGCAATCCAGCGATAAGAGATTATATCATTCTTTTACGGCGGGCTCTTCTTTGCCGGATAGGCGGGGAGGAGCGACTCTCCCCGTCAGCCAGGCCCAGTTCATGGGATAGACGGCCGGGTCAAAGACGGTCCAGTAGGAATGCCAGACCAGGATAGCCAGGCAGGCGAGGATGGCTTCCATGAAATGTACCAGGAGGCAGAGATCGATGATCCATTTGGGCAGCGTCTGCAGCGACCATTCCCTGAACCACACCACGCAGCCCGTTATCACCATAATTATGCTTCCCCAGACCAGCGCCCAATACTCTATTTTTTCCATGTAGCTGAAATGCCTGAACCTGGGCGGCTCGCCCTTATGGAAGAGATTGAATTTCTGGAGCTGGAAGAAATCCCTTACATCGTTCAGCCCGGGGAGCAGCTCCAGCAGGCACTTGCGGCCCTCGCGCAACGCCACCAGCCAGACGGCGTGATAGAGCGCCAGGACGATGAACAGCCCTCCAAAAACCCGGTGCAGGAGGGTCCGCAGAGCCGCCCCGTCCGCCCCGGCGAAGAACACGGTATTGAAAAGCGAATCCGGATACCTGTGGCCGAAACCGGTATAGGCGAGGCCGATGAAGGAGAGCGCCAGGAAAGCGTGCTGTAGCCGCTCGTTCACGGACATCCTCAGCTCGGCGGGGTGCGAATGCCAGCCGCTGACGCCCTTCCGGTACAGGTCCAGCATATTATGCAGCATCATGCCGCCCAGGGTCAGGACGATAAGAATGATGTACAGCTTCCTGACCATGTCCAGGACCCACTCATAGCTGCCTGCGATCTGGGCCTGAGTCATGTCGGCGTGTACCTTACCCTTGCTCACCAGCTCTCCCGCTTTCTTATGGCAGGAGCCGCACGTTTTCTGGAGATTGGCCGGGTTGACGGAGGAATTCGGGTCGGAAGACGCGAGGACGTCGTGATATTTATGGCAGGACGCGCAGTTGGCGGTTGTCAGGTTCCCGGCCCGGAAAGCCACGCCGTGATAGCTGTCCATATAGCTGTTCACTGGATTGATGGGTATGCCGAATTTCGCGGTTATTTTCTCGGATGAGTGGCAGCCGCTGCAGGTCTTTACCACCGAGCCGGTGAAGACGCTGGAACCTGACTCGCCGTGCGCGGTAATTGTGTGCTCGCCGTGGCAGTCGGTGCAGACCGGGGACTCTTTATGGCCGCGCGCGGCCTGCTTGCCGTGGACCGAGCCGGAATAAAGGGCCAGCTCTTTTGCATGGCAGCGGCCGCAGGTAGCGGGGCTCCTGGTCCTGTTCATGCGGCTAGCGGAATTCCCGGGTAAATTTATATCATGGCTGCCGTGGCAGTCGGTGCAGATGGCCACCTTCGCTTTTTTATCCTTCAGGAAAGCCCTGCCGTGCACGGTCTTCTCGTAAGTGTTCTTTGGCTCGAACAGCATCTTCCCGGCGGCAAAAATCTCCTTATGGCAGGCGTCGCAGGTCTCCGTGATATTAGCGCGGTGCAGCGGGGAGGCCGGGTCCGAGGTCTTGCGGATATTGTGGGGGCTGCCGTGGCAGGACAGGCAGAGCGCGAAACCGGACTTGGTTTTTGAAATGGCTTTCCCGTGGTCGGACCCGGCAAGCAGGTCGGCCACGGCGCCGTGGCAGCCTCCGCAGAAAACCGGCTTTGTCTTTTTCTCGGGGTGCGGATAACCCTCCATCTCCATGTGGCAGGAATTACAGGAGAGCTTGCCGTGAGCGGAACCGCCCAGCTTGACGGGATTCACGAAAGGGGCGCCGGAGCCTTTTTCGCCGTGGCACATCAGGCAGGGATTATCATCGGCCGCGCGGGCCGTGACTGCGCCGCACCACAGGACAAATGCAAGCGAGAGAAAAAGGATATTTTTTTTCATAATTTAACCGCTGGACGGCTGGACGGCTGGACAGCGAGACGGCTTCTTAATGTTTTCTGCATCTTAAGCTGCCAAGCCGTCCAGCCGTCCAGCTGTCTAGCTGTCTGGCTGTCCAGCTGTCTAGCTGTCTGGCTGTCCAGCCGTCTAGCCGTCTGGCTGTCCAGCTGTCAGAAGTACGGCGCGAGCAGGGCGCCGATTATCAGCAGGATGGTCACCACGCCTATAGCGAGCGCGGTAAAGCCGATCACCCTGGCAAAATTCCAGAGCCATTCGGGGGTGGGCTCGGTCCTCAAGCCCTCTAGTTCGCCGGAAGCCAGCAGCCTTTCATACTCTTCGGGCCGCTCTTCCTGCATTTCCTCAAGGGAGATCCTGCCGGTGAAGATAACGTCGTCCATCGGGAATTTCCCCGGCCTGAGGTGGGTATGGAAGAAATGTATGGTGAAGATGAAGCCGGAGGCCAGCAGGGCCTCGTCGCTGTGCACCACGGTGGCCACGTTAAAGACCCAGCCCGGCAGCGCCATGGCGAAGAATTCGGGGAACCACAGCACCAGGCCCGAAGTGCCTATTATGCTTATGCCCCAGAACACGGCCCAGTAATCAAACTTCTCCCAGTAGGTCCAGCGGTCAAAGCGCGGGCGCGGCCCTTTGCCCAAGAACCATTTTATCTGGGCTATGAAATCCTGCGCGTCTTTCCACCTGGGGATCATGGAATCCGGACCGAACACCTTAAAATCCCTGTGCGAGATTATATAGCGCGCCGCGTAAAGGAGGTGCAGGCCGAAATAAAGGAAGGTGAGCAGGGCGAAGAACCGATGCAGCACGCCCATGGTTTCGAACCCGCCGAAGAGGCTGGAAAGGAGAGCGGCCCACCAGGTATGGGAGAACTTTATAGGCATACCGGTAAGCACCAGGCCCAGGAAACTGATGATGATTATCCCGTGCAGTATGCGGTGGTAAAGCTTGAACCGGAAATAGTACCGGCCGGACTTTGCGGCCTCTTCAGCCGCTTCGGCCTTTTTCTTCTTCAGGTCACCCACCAGACGCGAAAGCCACAGCAGCGTATGTACGCCGAAGAAGGCGAAGGTGCCTATCAGCAGGGCGGTCATCAGCAGCACGGTCCAGAAAAGGACCCTGAACTGCACCTGCTTGCCCTTTGTGGAATGCGAGATATACTGGATAAAGTTTTCGTTGGCCTTGGGATGGCATTTGCGGCAGGTCTCCGCCTTATTGGCCGGTGAAAGCGTGGAGCGCGGGTCGGAAACCATCTGTATGTTATGGGCGCCGTGGCAGTCGGAGCAGCGGGCCACCTTGGTATAGCCCAGGCTGGTGATCTTGCCGTGGTAGGTATCGCGGTAGTTCTCCAGGTACTCGCCGTGGCAGTCGCCGCACTCTTTTACGATTTGCAGCTGGTAGCCCTGCGCGTCGGTGCGGGCTATGCGGTGGGCGCTGTGGCAGGTGGTGCAGACGGGGGCCAGGGCGCTGCCCTCGGCCAGCTTCCTGCCGTGTATGCTTTCCTTGAAGACGGCAAGTACCCCGGCGTGGCATTTGCCGCAGGTTTCCACTACCTTGCTGCGGCCTATGGCGGAGTCCGGGTGGGAATGCTTCTGTATATTGTGGTCGCCATGGCAATTAGTGCAGGTCGCCGTTACCAGCAGGCCGCTGCGCACCAGCGCTTTGCCGTGTATAGTTCCGTAATATTCCTTCAGCACGTCCTGGGGGAAATTATATTTCTGGGCCAGCGCCGGGTCCGCGTGGCAGCGGGCGCAGGTCTCGGGCAGGCGGAAAGGATAAACCGAGGATTCCGGGCTGGCCTTCCTCATTATTTTATGGCCCGGGGTGTGGCAGTCCTGGCAGGAGGCGGCTTCGGCTTCCCCCGCCGCCCTGGCTTTGGCGTGGATGCTGTTGTCGTACTTGGCCGCGGCCTTGACGTGGCAGTCCCGGCATGAAATTTTAGAGGGCTTGGTCTGATGGGGTCCGGGAGAAGCGTCGGTATGGCAGGCCACGCATTTTTCCCCGGCATGGCGCGAGGAGGCAAGATCGGAAGCTTTTACCGCCGGGGCGCTCTCGAAACCGGCCTTCTTGCGGCCGTGGCAGTCCAGGCAGGCCGAATTATCGGCGGCGAGGGCCGGCTGGGCAGAAAACAGCCAGAGCGTACAGAACAGTGCGGCCAGAGCGGCTATCTTACACGGAAGAAACTTCGTAATTTATCTCCGGA
>CAMTWW010000146.1:0-2805 GCA_947085555.1 uncultured Elusimicrobia bacterium
GCTCTCGAAGCTGGGCGAGACCGATTTTTATCTCGAGGCTCTCGAGCTGAAACTTTCCAGGCCCTATTTCGTGCCGGTCTCCGCGCTTAACGACCTGCGGCGCGAGGCCCTGGCCGCGCTCGAGACGGCCGCCGCCGGGTCGCCGGTACGCGAGGAAGTTAAAATATTGCCCACCGAGCATCCTTACCCGGAGGAAAAACTGGATTACACCGGGAACGTTCTTAATTCTAAGGCCGCCCGCTTTTACAAGCGGCACGGAGTTACGGAGGTGGGCATGGCGGCCGAGGCCGGCGCCGACCTGACCGGCAAGCCGCTGATGGTCACAAAATACTGCGTGCGGCACCGGCTGGGGCTCTGCAAAAAAGGCAAGGAGGTAGAGCCGCTGCACCTTGAAGACGCGGAAGGCCGCCGCTTCCGCCTTGAGTTCGACTGCGCCCGCTGCGTCATGAAGCTTTACTTCGACAGCGCGGAGATGTAGTGTGACGCTGAGATGCGACCTTAACATAAACGGCGGCTCCCGCCGCGTGATCATAGTGGGCAATGACGAGGAAACACACGAGCACCTGGCCCTGCGGCTGGCCGCGGCCGTTCTTTTTTTCGACGGCGAGCCTGTAGAGCCGGGGCCGAACGACCACGCGCTGGCCGATATAGGCTTTGTGCCCGACCTGCTGGTCCCTGACGGCAGCGGCGGCATCAAGGTCTGGGTGGAGTGCGGCAATGTGGCCGTCAACAAGCTCACCAAGGTGGCCCGGCGGATAAAGGAAGGCCGGCTGGTGATACTGAAAGAGGATGTGGAATCCGGCCGCAGACTGCGCGAAGTCGTAAAGAAAGAGGTCAATAAGGGCGAGCGGGTGGAGGTCTGGGCCTGGTCCAGGGCCGACTTCGCCCGCTGGAACGCCGCCCTGAAAGAGAGCAATTATCTCTACGGCGAGGCTTCCGGTCAATCCCTTAACCTGGTGGTCAATGAAACAGCCTTTAGTGTGGATCTGGTCTCCTGTTAGACTAAGGGGCCTAAAGGCCGGGGGGCCTTAAGATACTGGCGTTTTTTCCGCGGCCGAATATAATATACTGACAGTATATCTTTAAGGGGAGAAGACTGAATGCCGCCAATTTTAAAGTTTTTCCGGCTCGTTTCCGCTGTTTTTATCCTTACCCTTCCGGGTCCGGCTTTTGCCGGAGAACTCCTCGTGTACGCCGGACCCGTCGCAGAGCTCCTGAGAGCGGAGGCGGGGCCTTATAAATTTATCCTGCCCGAGCCTTCGGAAGGCCGTCTTGAGAACTCCCCTTTAAGCCCCGTGCGCGCCGAATGGTTTCGCGCGGCTTCCCTTTATTCAGATAAGGTCTTCAAGCCCGTTAAGCAACAGCGCGTGGACACCAACGGCAGCAAGCTGGTGATGCTGCAGGGCTTCCACTGGTACGCCGACAGTTACTGGCTGAACTTGCCTAAAGGCTGGTGGGGCAGGCTGGCCGAAAAAGCGCCGGAAGTCGGCGCGGCCGGTTTCGACCTGGTCTGGTTCCCGCCGGTCTCGCGCGGCAGCTACTATGCGACGGAATGGTACAACCTGGATTCACAGTGGGGCAAGACGGCGGATCTTTTTAAGGCTGTTAAGAACATGCGCTCCGCCGGCGTAAAGGTCATTGCGGACGTGGTTGTTAATCACCGCAACGGCACCAAGGATTGGGCGGACTTCACCAACCCGGATTGGCCCACCACCGTGATAGTGCGCAATGACGAATGGCAGGGTCCGAAAGGCAAGTACGACGACGAGGGCCAGGGCGAGCACGGCGCCCGCGACCTGGACCACCGCGACAAGGCCGTGCAGGACGAGACCAAGATTTTCCTGCGCTGGCTGAGGAACACGGTGGGCTTCGACGGCTGGCGCTACGACATGGTGAAGGGCTTCCCGGCCTATTACGTGCAGCTTTATAACGAGGCCTCCAGCCCGGCCTTCTCGGTGGGGGAGTATTACGATACCAACCGCCAGGACCTGGCCAACTGGGTCTCGGCCACCGACAATACCAGCGGCAAGCTGAACGCCTCCACCGCTTTCGACTTCACCACCCGCTACAACCTGGTCTCTGCCGTGGAGAACGAGCGCTACGAGCTGCTGAACGATAATGGCCGCCCTTCCGGCCTTATCGGCTGGTGGCCCGCCAAATCGGTCACCTACGTGGAGAGCCATGACACCTCGCCGCGCGACCCGAATTTCCTCCAGAACGCCTCGCCTGAGTATAGGACCCAGCGCCTCATGGGTTATGCCTATATCCTGACCCATCCCGGCATACCCTGCGTTTTCTGGCCGCATTTCTTTGATTGGGGCGCGGAATACCGCGGCAAACTGCAGGCGCTTATTAATATAAGGAAGGCCGCTGGCGTGAATTCCACCAGCCGCATGGGCGTACTGGCGGCCACTAACGAGCTTTACGCGGCGGTGGTGGACGGCGACAGGCAGCGAGTTATCCTGAAGCTCGGCAAGAACTGGGGCTGGAACCCCGGCTCCGGCTGGACCCTGGCCGCGAGCGGCGAGCGCTACGCCGTGTGGACGCAGCCGCTCCCCTAACCTGAAAGTTGCAGTTGCAACTTTCCGCCCGCATAGCGGGCGCCCTTCGGGAGGCATACACCTCCTCGGGCCGGGCGCGCATAGAGGGGGATAGGGGACGAGGGGGATAGGGGACGTTTCTTACTTTCTTACTTGTTATGCATAAAGGGCCTATCCCCTTTACTGAAGTGGCTACCACTTGTTGTGGTAGCGGCGGCCTTGCTCCCACAACCGGCTGAGGTTGCTCCACTAAAAGGGATAGGCC
>CAMTWW010000147.1:0-4010 GCA_947085555.1 uncultured Elusimicrobia bacterium
CAGCAGATTGTCCCTGCTGAGCACCGAGGTATGGTGTGTTCTGCCGGCCGCCGTGCCCTGTAAACTCCAGCTCCTGTAATCGGGGTTGAAACCCTCCGGCCTGAATTGTGCCACGCCGCTTAATTCTCCGCCGGTGACTAGCAGCTTGCCGTTAGGCAGCAGAACGCTGCGGTGGTTCGCCCGGTTAAGTTCTAAACTCGGCACCGCTGTCCAGTTTGTGCCATTGTAAATTTCGCAGGTTCTGCTGCTGTTTATGCCGTTAGAGCCGCCTATGACGATAACATTGCCGTCCCTGAGCTGGTTGGCCGTATGGGCATATCTGGCGGTATTTAAAGCAGGGCCGCCGCTGAAAGTCCTGGCCAGGTAATTATATATCGCCGTCTGATTCATGGCGCCGAGGCCGTTGACGCCGCCGGCTATAAGCACATTCCCGTTTTTCAGCAGCGTGGCCGTATGCTGTGCTCTGCCGTCAGCCATGTTATTGACTGCGCTCATCCAATAGGCGGCCGAGGAGATATAAATTTCAGCAGTGGCGGAGTAGGTGCTGACCGCGGCGCCGCCGGCTACCAGCACATTCCCGTCCGGTAGAAGCGTGGCCGTGTGCAGCTGCCTGGCAGTTGCCATGGGAGAGGTCGTGACCCAGCGCCGGGTTTGCGGGTAGTAGATCTCCGCGGAGCTTACCGCTATGCCGGAGGGGGTGATGCCGCCGGCGGCCAGTACATTGCCATTGGGTAGCAGCGAGGCGGTATGATTGGCGCGCGGTGAATTCATAGTGCCGGTAAAGGCCCATCTTTTTGTCAGCGGATCCAGCAGCTCGCAGGTGGCCAGCGGCTTCGCCCCGTCGGAGCCGCCGCAGGTAAGTATGCTGCCGTCGGGCAGCAATGTACTGGTGTGGAAGGCCCTTCTGGAGTTGAGAGCTTCCCCTGCGGGCCAGGCTTCGCCTCCGTCCGCGCCCCTGTAGACAGGAACGAAAATCGTGTTTGCAGTTGCGGTGCTGAACCGCATTGTGCCCCTAAGGCAGTCAGCGTCCGGGTTAAATTCGCAATTGCGGCCGCCCAGTATAACGGTATCGGCCGCTGGGGTCAGCAGGGCGGTGTGGTTGAAAGACGGACTGTTCATGGTCGGGGATTCGTCAGTGTCAGTAAGGTCGGACCAGCTATTAGTGTCCGGCGAGTAGCCGAGCTGGCTGGAGAAGACCATGCCCCGTATTACCATTGTAGACCGGTCGAAGGTGTAAACCGGCGCCCTGTCCAGCACGGAAACCTGCCTGGCGATATAGTCAAGCCTAAGCGAAAGCGTTATCGGGTCGGAGTCCAGAGCGTTAACCCAACTGTTCGGAGGAGTTGGCGCAGTAGAATTCTGGTAAACGGTAGTGCCGGGCGACAGCAGCGTGGTCAGGTTGGAAATAGTCCCGGAGATGCCGGTGAAGGTTATATTCGCCGTAAAAGTACAGGTATCGGCGTCAGGGTCGCAGGAGTCCAGAGCGGGATTGTCAAAAGTGCCGCTCCCGCCGATAAGAGTGATAGAATATATATCGGCGGCGTCGCTTATTTCCCCAGACTGAATGGTGGCTGAGCCTACAATATTCCGGTAAGTGTCCGGTACGGTCAGTCTCACTTGGGCAATTACGCTCCCGCGGATAGGCTCGTCGGTTTCATCCGGTAAAAGCGACGAAGTCATGGTGAACGCGGAACTGTTGACAGTTGTAACGGGCTCACCGCCGGAACTTACCGTCTGCTCCGAAAAGACCGCGGTTCCACTGGGGCTCTGCAATTGGACTATGTCGTTGAAAGCACCGGGTTCATAGTCCTCTCCCAAAAGCATCCCCACCGGCGAACCGTCTACCGGGGCTGTACTCGCGGGTAGGTAGAATTGCACTGTATCCTGCGCAATAGAAGGCGCAATCGGAACCGCCGCCGGCGGGGGTGAAATAAAAGCGTCGGCGTTTACAAGCCTGCCGGACACCGGCCTGGAAAGGCTGAAAATCAGCGGGAACCTTATGAGGCTGGTGTTATTTATGGTGGCGGTACGGCTGCCGACCGGGCCGACCAGCGTAAGGTTAAATACGGAGTCGTTGGTGAGGGCGGGGCTGTTGGTGAAAAAAGTGGGGTAGATATTTCCGTAGCCGCCGTGCATTCTCCACCTGCCGTCCGGCTCCAGCGCCGCCGTATGCTGCGCGACCCTGTAGGGGATTACCCCGTAAGTTGCCTCTTGTAGTATTACCCTGGCGCCGTTCTGGTCAAAGAATTCCGCCCCGTCAAGATAGCCCGTGGTGCCTGCGTTCTGGGTATTGAGTGGATCGTATTTTATATGCCAGCAGTCTTCTTCAAGGCTGTCTTCATCATACATGCAGCGCAAACTGTTTGCGGCGTTAAAGCCGCCGGCTATCATTATTTTGCCGTTATTCAGCACGGTAGCCGTATGGTTTGCCCTGCGCTGCAGCAGGGGCGCTACCGGGGTCCATACCCCGGCCCCCGCCGGGTCGTACATCTCGTTCATCGGCTCGTAAATCCAGGCCGTGTTGCCGGCGTTGCGCTGTCTGCCGCCGGTTACGAATACCTTGCCGGAATGCAGCAATGTCGCGGCATGTCCCTCGCGCTTACTGACCATCGGGCCGGCGGCTGCGACTTCAGGGCCGGTGGGATTAAAAGTTTCGCAGTTTTCGGTAATAGTGGTGCCTGTTGTGCCGGTACGGCCGCCGCAGAGCAGTACCCACCCGGCCCTTGTGCCCCTGGACAGCAGAGTGGCTGTATGCCCCCCCCTTGGCGTAAACAGTGGGAAGTCGGCGGTCGTGGTGCAGGTTCGGGCTATCGGGTCGCAGATTTCAAGCGCGGTTGCACGCGGGATAGGCTGACCGTTTGCGCCGAACCCGCCGGCTATAAGCACTCTGCCGTCGGACATCAGGGTGGCGGTATGGGAAGACCTTGCTGTTACCAGGCCGACAGCCCCGGCAGTCCAATTTATATAACTGTTCGAGGCCATGCTGTACGTCTCCACGCTGTCGGTTACGGTGACGGTATTAAGCGTTCCGCCGGCGATGAGGATGTCGCCGTCGGGCAGCAGGGTGGAGGTGTGGTTGTGGCGGGCGTTGTTAAGAGCGCTTGCGCCCGGCGCAAGAAGGGCCGGGGCGAGCAGGAATAAAGCGAGGACTTTTCTAAAATTCATATGGCGCCCACGGATAGTCTATAAGAAACCTGTTACAGGATTGTTACAAAAATTTTAACTAGTTGACGCTGATAAGGGAGTCTCCTGTGGGCGCTTTGGGTTTATCCGGGTCCAGTTTCTTCCTGCCGTCCACGGTGAAATGGTATGGATAGGTTCCCGGCAGTATGTAAACTTCGGCTTTCCAGACGCCGTTCTTTTTTGTCATCTTCTTGTCTTTCCAAGAGGTGAAGCTGCCGGTTATCAGCACGGATTTGGCTTTGGCGTCCTTATATTCAAAAACCGTTTTTACGGCTTTAACCTTATCGGCCTCGCTTTTTTCGGCGGCGGTTTGCCCGGCGGTTTTAGCTTCTTCTTCTTTATCTTCTTCGTCAACCTGGTTCATTTTCGCGAGGGCGGCCGCTCTGGCGGCGGCCCTGTCGTCTTCTTCCTCTTCAGGGACGGGCATGGGCACCGGCCTTACCTCCAGGGTGTCCCCGGAGAAATGCAGCGACATGTGCCCGTAAATGGAATACCCCGCAAAAGCCATGACGGCCAGGCATAAAAGCGCCGAGCCCGCCCAGAATTTCTTTGATTTTGTCATGAAAGTTAAATATGCCCCGAAGTCTTTTCTTCCCCATTTAAGGAACATTCCCATCACCCACGTATTACTACGGCTATGGGGAAATAATGATACAGCACGAATTCTGATAGCGGGTGACACGCGAGCGTCAGCGAGCTTTCCCCATAAGGAAGATTCCCATCACCCACGTATTACTACGGCTATGGGGAAATAATGATACAGCACGAATTCTGATAGCGGGTGACACGCGAGCGTCAGCGAGCTTTCCCCATAAGGAAGATTCCCA
>CAMTWW010000148.1:0-6915 GCA_947085555.1 uncultured Elusimicrobia bacterium
GCAGGAAAGGGGTCAGGTGCTTTTTCACGGCTATCGCGCCGGCGCCGGGACCGCCGCCGCCGTGCGGGGTGGAGAAGGTCTTGTGGAAGTTCAGATGCATCAGGTCCACGCCGAAGTCGCCGGGCTTGACCATGCCGATGAGGGCGTTGAGGTTGGCGCCGTCCATGTAGAACAGGGCGCCGGCGTCGTGCACGGCCTTGGCGATGGCTTCGATGTTGCTCTCGAAGATGCCGAGGGTATTGGGCATGGTGAGCATCAGCACGGCGGTCTTGGGGCCGATATGCTTCTTGAGCTCTTCCACGTCCAGGCGGCCGTCGGGCTTGGAGGCGAGGTTGACGGTGGTGAAGCCCATCATCGAGGCGGTGGCGGGATTGGTGCCGTGCGCGGAGTCGGGGCAGACGATCTCGGTGCGGGTCTCGCCTTTGGCCTCGAACCAGGCCTTGGCCAGCAGCAGGCCGGTGAACTCGCTGTGCGCGCCGGCGGCGGGCTGCAGCGTGATGGCGTCCAGGCCGCACAGCTCGGTCAGGCGCGCGGACAGGTCGTGTATCAGCTCCAGCGTGCCCTGCGCGCAGATGTCGTGGGCGAGCGGGTGCAGGGCGGAGAAACCCTCGAGCGCCGCGGCCTCCTCGTTAAAGCGCGGGTTGTATTTCATCGTGCAGGAGCCCAGTGGGTAGAAGTGGGTGTCCACGGAGAAGTTGAGCCGCGAGAGGCGCGTGTAGTGGCGCACCACGTCGAACTCGGAGAGCTCCGGCAGGCGCGGGGGGGACTTCCGGCGAAGAGCCGCCGGCACGTTCGCTTTAGCGCGCAGGAGGTTCTTGCAGCACAGGCCGCGGCGGCCGGGATCCGACTTTTCGATGCTCAGCTTGTTGTCGGTAACGGAGCAGCTCATAGGGCCTCCTTTATGGCGGCTTCCAGCTTTAAGATGTCGGCTTCCGTTTTGGTCTCGGTGGCGCAGACCAGCAGGGTTTCGCCGAGCTCGGGGTAGAGCGGGGCCAGCGGCAGGCCGATGTCTACGCTGCGGGTGGCCAGCGCCTTCTCGCGCAGCTTCGCGGCGCTGCCGGGCACGGTTACCACGAACTCGTTGAAGAACGGCCCTTTGAATTTGAGGGAGACGCCTTTTATCGCCGAGAGGCGCTCGGCCGCGAAGGCGGCGGCGCCGGCGTTGGACTCGGCCAGCTCCTTCAGGCCTTCAGGGCCGTAGAGCGCGGAGTAAACGGCGGCGGCCAGCGCGCAGAGCGCCTCGTTGGAGCAGATGTTGGAGGCGGCCTTGTCGCGGCGGATATGCTGCTCGCGGGCCTGCAGCGTCAGCACGAAGCCGCGCCTGCCGTCTTTATCCTTCGTCATGCCGCAGATCCGGCCCGGCATCTGGCGCACATGCTCCTTCCTGCAGGAGAACAGACCTAGGTAGGGACCGCCGTAGGCCAGCGGTAGGCCGAGGCTCTGGCCTTCGCCTACGGCGAAATCCGCGCCGTACTCGCCGGGCGTCGCCAGGACTCCCAGACTGACCGGGTCAGCCGCGGCCACCAGGAGGGCGCCGGCTTTTTTCGCGGTCCCGGCCACTCCGGACATGTCCTCTATAAGGCCAAGAAAATTGGGCGTCTGCGCGGCTATGCAGGCCGCGCCTTCGAGCAGGTCCGGCAGGGCGGCCTTGTCCATTACGCCGTCCTTCATCGGAACTTTGACATAGGTATAATCGGGAGAATGGGCGAAATAGGTCTTCAGGGTGTCCATGTACTGCGGGTTCACGCCGGCGGCGTAGACGATCTTCCTGCGGCCTGTGACGCGCACCGCGGCCCGCACCGCCTCGGCGAAGGAGCTGGCCCCGTCGTACATGGAGGCGTTGGCGCAGTCCATGCCGTACAGCGCGCAGACCGTGCTCTGGAATTCGTAGATGGCCTGTAGTGTGCCCTGGCTGGCCTCGGGCTGGTAGGGGGTGTAGGCGGTGAGAAATTCCGTGCGGGAGGTGATGGCTTTGACGGCGGCCGGGGTGTAGCGCTCGTAGGCGCCGGCCCCGAGGAAGTTCAGCGGGCGGCAGTTATTCTTCGCCAGCTGCGCCATGCGGGCCGCGGCCTGGGATTCGTCCAGGCTTTCGCCCGGGAGGTCGAGCCTGGGCCAGAGAAATTTGGCGGGGACCTGCTTTACGAGGTCCCCGAAAGAGGAGGCACCTATGGTTTTAAGCATCTCCTCCTTGTCTTTTTCTGTATGCGGGATATACATTTTAATGCGCCGACTGCTTGACGAATTCCTGGTAGGCGGCCCAGTCCATCAGGGTCTCGCCTTCGGCCGGGTTGGACGGCTTAATTTTGTACAGCCAGCCGTTGTCGAGCGGGGACTGGTTGAGCAGGGCCGGGTCGCCGGTGACGGCTTCGTTGACGGCGGTGACTTCGCCGGAGACGGGGGCGTAAATATCAAAAGCCGATTTAACCGATTCCACCACGGCGCAGGGCTTTTCTTTTTCGAGCTTCTGGCCGACTTTCGGCAGTTCCACGAACACTACGTCGCCCATCTCGTGCTGGGCGTGGGCCGAGATGCCCACAACCGCTTCCGCGCCGAGGTGCACCCACTCGTGGGTTTTGGTATATTTTATTTCTTCGGGTTCAGGCATTATAGTCTCCTTGTTTCAATCCACTCCCCTCCTCGTGGAGAGGAGAAACTACGTTGACATCTGGTTTATATCATCCTTTATTGAAGGCGGTTCCTTTGTGGAAAGGCAACCGCGCTATTTCGGCTTTTACGCGCTTGCCGTGTATTTCAACCTCCACCGCAGCTCCGGGCTTCAGGTCCGGCGGTACCATATACCCTACGCCTATGCCCTTTTTGAGCGTGGGGGAATAGGTGGCGCTGGCCAGTTCCCCGATCTGTCTGCCGTCCATGAAAACCTTGCAGCCGGAGCGAGGTACCCCGCCGGTAAGCGTCAGGCCCGTAAGGCGGCGCTTAACGCCTTCGGCTTTCTGTTTGACCAGTATTTCCCGCCCTATGAAGTCTCCCTTGTGCAGGGAAACCACCCAGCCGTAGCCGGTCTCGTAAGTGGTGTGGAAATCGTCAGCGTCAACCCCGTAAAGCAGGTAGCCGGATTCCAGGCGCAGCGTGTCGCGCGCGCCCAGGCCGCAGGGCACAATGCCGTAGGGCTTGCCCAGCTCCATCAACTGCTCCCAGAGCCGGGCGATGATAGAATGGGGGGCGGTTATTTCGAAGCCGTCCTCTCCGGTATAGCCGGTGCGGCTCACATAGCAGTGCTCCCCCATGATATCTTTTTCAACTATGCCGAAGCGTGGCAGCTTCAGGGCTTCCGGGGCGAAGGTTTCAAACATCTTCGGCACGGCTGGGCCCTGTACGGCTATCATGGAGTAATCATCGCTCCTGTTCTCTATTTTGACGAGCAGCTTGCCGGCCTGGCCCTTGAACCATTCATAGTCCTTGGCGGAGGTGGCAGCGTTAACTATGACCAAGTAGCGGTCGGCGGCCAGGCAGAAAGCGATGACGTCGTCGACCAGCCCGGCGTTGGGGTTGGTGACATGGGAATAGACGCCCTTGCCGGGGGCGGCCTTGCGGAGGTCGTTGGTATTTGTCTTCTGGAGCAGCTTGAAGGCGTCCGCGCCTGTCATGAAGATCTGGCCCATATGGGAGACGTCAAAAAGCCCTGCCGACTTCCGTACGGCCTCGTGCTCCCTAAGTATGCCGGCGAACTGCATGGGCATTTCCCAGCCGTGGAAATCCACCATCTTACCGCCGTATTTCCTCATGGTCTCGTTCAGGGCTGTGCGGCTTAAGATAGTTGCGGCGGACATGCGGCCTCCTGCGGATCTTTTTATGGAAAGGTTATATAAATTTATAACAAATATGAACAGCGCCGGGCAAGGCAGAGCGTCAACCCGCAGCCTTGAAGACTGGGGTTGTTCTTCGCACCTCCCACCCTGACGTGAATTCACCCCTGCCCGACCCCCGAGATCCGAGGTTCACAGTTTATCCCAGCGAGGAGATGTTTCTGGTTGGGATACTCCTGTTTATACTCCTGCTTGGCGCCCGGCGCAACATCAAACACAAGCTGGGCACTCCGAAATTTATTCTAAGCTATTCCGCCGGCCCCGCCGCGGGCGCAACCGCCGGATGAGCTCGCCCAATGGCGGAACCGGCTGCTTCTTTGCCAGGAGCATCAGGCTCTGAAGCAGGCTTGCGCGGAATTCTTCAAGCCGGGCATGGACAGCCGCCGGAGTCTCGGTCGGGTCCAAGGCGAAGCCGCAGGCCTCGGAACGCAGTTTGGCGCCTGAGATGCTGATGAGGAGGCTCTCGGGGTTGAGGCCGGCGTCAACCTCGGCCCCGAATGCGACCAGCCGCTCCAGACTCATCCCCGGGACCTGCCCCAGGATCCATATCAGGTCGTATAGATCCTTCTCCGCGCAGCGGCTCACCAGGGCCGCCGGCTTCATCTTGAGAAGAGTCTCCAGATCCGCGACGATGACGCCATCAGGCAGCTCGACGAAACGGCCGACCCGGAAGAGATCAGGATCCTCCACCACATCCACTGTGAAGAAGTGGTCCTTCAACCGGCACACTGCGCGGTAGCAGGGACCTCTATGGTTCTCAGCCTCAAACCTGGCCCCAATGCCTTCCAGCGAACGGACGGTAAGGATCGTCGCCTCGTGGCTAGGACGGTCGCGCACGAAAAGGTCGAGATCGTCGGACCGCCGGTGTCCGGCATAGAAGCCGCACAGCGCGGTCCCGCCCACCAGGGCGCACCCGGGGTTAGGCCGGTGAAACACATGCCGCAGCGCCCGAAGGAGCGGGCCCGGCAGCGCCCGGTCCGCTAGATCCAGCCGAGGCGGTTGCTCAATGTCCACAGTTCCTCCAACTGCCGCCGGAGCACCGGCGGAATGTATTTCTTGTATTGTGGAAACCGGTCCCAGACAGCCCGGCCCAGCATCCGGGCCGATAGAAAGAAGCCATAAACCTCCACCAGGCGCGCCACCGCGCGGTCCTCGCCGCGCACACGCGCCGCCGCGAATCTGCCGACATCCGGGTAAAGCCGGTCCCAAAGAAGGCCGGCGGACAGAGCGGCCCGCTCCTCGGGGGATTGGAGGCAGGGCAATGGCAGGGAGAGTTCATCCATACTAACGCCCAGGGCCTGGCTCAATTTTTGCAGGTGGCTGGCGCGGACATCAACTTCCGGGAACCCTTGCTTGAACCAACGGGAAACAGCCTGCCGTGATATACCTGCCATTCTCGCCAGGTCGCTCTGAGAGATCGCGCGGCTGCCGGCAATGACTGAAATTGTGTTGATATTCATTGATAATATTATACATCGCAAAACCCAGCTTGTCAACCATAATTGACAAATCCCTGAAGTCTGGTAAACAGATATACGGCAAAATCCCCATAGGGGTTTCTGCTGCTTAACTGATGAATTGATAATTTTACCTAAGGAACGCGGGTTTCCGGCCCTTCCCCTTCCGGAGCGGCGGAGAACGCGTCCTTGAGCAGTTTGGACTGCCGTTCAAACGCCTGCCTGGCGTTCCTGGGATGGCTCATGAGGGCTATTTCCTGGGTTATCAGCCGGGAGACGTGCATTATGTGCCGTTCCCTGTTTTCGGCTTCCCTGGCGAACAGCGGGTGGTCCCTGTTTATGTGTATGATCTCGCCTTCCGTGAAGGATTCCGGGGCGGAGGCGCCGAAATGGTCCATGATAAGCGCCAGCCCCTGCCTGCCTATTTTCAGTTTTTTCACCAGGGCGCTCGGCGTAACCTGCCTGAGCTTCGGCCTTTTCGCCCTTTTCTTCCCGGCGGCCGGTTTTGGCTGCTCCTCCGCCCCGCCCCCGGAGGGTCCGGTGCCCGCGGCCTCTTTTTTCCGCCTCTCTTCCGGGATAAAGCCGGCGGGGCACCACTCAAGGTTTTTCAGCAGGGCGCTCTGGATGTTGGACATCACTTCCTTCAGCGCCCGTGAAACCCGCCTGTTCTCCTTTTCATCCTTGAGCGCCGCCAGCTCGTGCGCTATTCTTTCGCAGACCCGCTTCATGACCTGCGCGAAGGCCGCGTATTCCGCGTTGTCGGTTATGAAATTCGTCCTGTCGGAGGAGATTACCAGGAAATCCGCGTGGACCTCCCCCAAGATCCTGGCCGTTTCGCTCCCGATCAGCTTTTCAAGGCCGAAAAGGTCCCGTTTGACGGTCACCTGCCTCACCCTGCATTCTATCCCCGCCGCGGCCGGGTCCGAATGCGTCCGCGGCGCTATCACTATCTCCCCGTGGACCACGCCGAAGGGTGTGCCTTCCAGGAACGGGATCCTGGCGCCCACCGCGAACCGCGGCTGGATCCTGCGGCCGTTCAGGAACACCGAAAATTCCGGGACCTTCAGCGGCACGCTTTCCTGGAGCCGGCGCTCCACCGTTTCCGGATCGAAGGCCCTGCTCAGCTCGTGCAGCGTGATCCTTGTGCCGTCCGCCAGGGACGGCTCCGGGGATCCTATCGTGAGGGGGAGCAGCCAGTGCTCCGCTGACCGGTTCCATTCCGCTTTGTCGAAGCTGACCGTGGCCGCGAACTCCCCTTTTTTAGTGAAGATCTCGAACCTGTTGCAGGCTGAAAGCGACGAGAATTTCCCTATGCCGAACTCGCCTATCCTTTCCCGCTGGAATTTCGGGGTCTTCCGGTGCTGCTTCTTGAAGGTGGAGCCTATGGTGAAATACTGCTTCAGCCCCTCCCGGTCCATGCCGGAGCCGTTGTCGGTTATGACGATCTTATCGGGCTCAAGGAACACCCTCACCTCGGTGGCGTCCGCGTCGTAGGCGTTGTTGACAAGCTCCCGCACGAGCTCCACCGCCTCGCTGTAGAGCCTTTCCCCGATAGTCACTATGTGGCTCTTCTCGACAGTGACCGGTATCGTCTCCGTTTTGTCCATATTAGGGATTATGTAAACATTATATAA
>CAMTWW010000149.1:0-9652 GCA_947085555.1 uncultured Elusimicrobia bacterium
GGTACATTAGCCGCCTGACCTGGCCATAGTGCCCATGTTTCTATGGGCCCTTTTTTCCCCTATTTGGGCCTTTACGGCCCTTTGAAAAAAGCTGTCCGGGCCGTATACTATAAGCATGACGAACAAAAAAATCGCCCTTTCCATCCTGGTTTCCTGTGTTATGCTCCCAGTCCCGGCTTCAGCGCAGACCGCCCGGCAGGCGGAGCTCCTGGAAAAGTACGGCGCCTCGGCCTCCGGCCTCGGCGTGAACATAGACGGCCTGAAGGCTTCCCCGGTACCGGACCCCAAAGCCCAGCCGATACCCGTACCCCGGCAATTCTCCACCTATGAAGCGATCTCCTACACCGGCACCGCGATTACCGTGTGGTACGCCCTGGGCGCCCAGATAACCGATAACGTCCCCTGGACCAATACCCCCACTTTTGAAGCCATCTCGGACCGCGTGATGAGGGCCTCTAAGTCCAAGGCCTTCCCCGCCCGCAAGGCCGGCCAGCCATCCCTTTTCACCGACGAGGGCTTCATCCGCGAATACGAGCAGGCTACCAACGGCCGCTTCAGCTCCGGCAATTCCGTCCGCTTCCTGATCGACGGCCCCGCCTCCTTCGAGGTCAAGGACGCCCTGATCCGCAGCGCCAAGAAAAGCCTGCTGATCTCCAGTTGGGCTTTCTACGATGACACCACCGGCTACCAGGCCGCGCAGATGCTGATAGCCAAGAAGAACGAGGGCGTGGACGTAAAGGTGATCCTGGACAAGAAAGTCCTGGCCGGCCACGGCAAGAAGGTGGTTAAGCTGATGGCGGACGCCGGTATAGAGGTGCTTAAGCACACCGAGAACCGCGCCGGTGACATCTGGCACGTGAAGGTGTTGATAGCCGACGACCAGTACGCGGTCGTGGGCGGCATGAATTTCGCCGACGTGTACTCGCATAAGTCCGGCACGATCCTGTGGCGCGATACCGAAGTGGTCTACTCCGGCCCGGCCGTGCTCGAGGCCCGCAAGCTGCTCGCGGACGTCTGGAACGCCAATGCGAAGAAGAACGGTTTTAAGTCCATAGATTCCAGGACCACCGGCATGCCCTTCGAGGGCGGCGCCGCCCGCGTAGCCACCGTGCTGCAGAACCCTCCCCAGGATTCCAATATCCTCATCAGCATAATAAAGGCGATGTACGCCGCTACCCGGAACATCAACATAGAGAACGCCTACTTCGTCGCGCTGCCCGTGGTGACCCAGGCCGTGCTGGACGCCCGCGCCCGCGGCGTGGAAGTGAACATAGTGACCAATTCCAAAGAGAGCATAGACCCCGAGGGCCTGGTGATCGTGGATGCGATGTACAAGAGCCTGACCCCGCTGGCCGAGGCCGGCGTGAACGTCTACCTCTATAACGGCCTCCGCTCCCCCGGCGACACATTGCACTCCAAGTTCATGACCGTGGACGGCGAGTTCGCCAACATCGGCTCCTACAATCTGCACCCCCGCGGCGAGCGCTACGACACCGAGGTCAACGTGAACATCCTGGACCGCGCCTCCGTGGCCCGGCTGGACGCGGCTTTCTACGCCGACATAAAGAACTCCCGCCGCGTGAAGAGCGCCGCCGACCTGGGCGGCAAGCCCGGCTTCATGTCGAGCATAGCTTCCAACTACTTCTACGCGCAGCTCGAGGCCGCGCCCGCGGCCGCCGAAGGCCTTAGCCGGGAGTAAACTCCGGAGCTCGAAGCGGAGGAAACCGGGGCGCCCGCCCCGGTTTCTTCCTTTTCATTGGTAATACGCCTCTAAAAAATCTAAAATATAAGCGGTATGCACAAAGATTTGCAGGAAATACTGGTTTCCAGCGCGGAGCTGGAGGCGGGCGTGAAGCAGCTCGGCGAGCGGATCTCCAGGGATTACGCCGGCCGCTGCGTCACCCTGGTAGGCGTCCTCAAGGGCTGCGTGCTCTTCATGTCGGACCTGGCCAGGAATATCACGCTGGACACCCGCATGGATTTTATGATGCTCGCGTCGTATTCCGGCGCGCATTCCACGGGCGTGGTGCGCATACTCCTGGACCTCAAGGAGAGCATAGAGGACTGCGACGTTCTTATAGTGGAGGATATTGTGGACTCCGGGCTGACGATGGAGTACATGCTGCAGAACCTGAAGACCCGCCGGCCCCGGTCGCTGGAGGTCTGCACGCTGCTCGACAAGCCCAGCCGCCGCAGGGCGCAGGTGCCTATCAGGTACTCCGGCTTCACCATCGAGGATAAGTTCGTGGTGGGCTACGGGCTGGACTATAACGGGATCTACCGGAACCTGCCGTATATCGGCGTCCTCAGTAAGGAAGTAATAGAAGGGAAAAAACTATGCCGCTGAAAAAGAATTTGAGACAGCTTTTATTCTGGTTCCTCGCGTTCACGCTTTTCGTGGCCGTCTACCAGAACATGAAAGGGGTAGAAAAGGAGCGCCAGCTCCCCTATTCCGAGTTCAAACTGAAACTGCGCGACAAGCAGATCACCGACGTCAGCATACGCCCGGACCAGATAAGCGGCAAAATGAAGGAGGGCGACAAGGCCGTAAGCTTCAAGACCATACCGATGACGGACGCCAAGCTGATAGAGGACCTGGAGGCCGCCGGCGTAACGAACTTCAAAGCGGAGGCCGACAGGGGCTGGATCGCCGGGCTTATCCTCAATCTCGGCTGGATCGTAATCTTCGTTTTTATCTGGTGGTTCCTGTTCATGCGCCAGGCCCAGATGGGCGGCAAGCAGGCGCTGTCCTTCGGCAAGTCCAAGGCCAAGCAGCAGGACCTTAAAAAACAGAAGGTCACGTTCAAGGACGTGGCCGGCTGCGACGAAACCAAGGAAGAGCTGAAGGATATCGTAGACTACCTCAAGAATCCCAAGAAATACCAGACGCTGGGCGGCGAGCTGCCCAAAGGCGTACTGCTCTACGGCCCTCCCGGCACCGGTAAGACGTTGCTGGCGCGTGCCGTGGCCGGCGAGGCCGGCGTGCCTTTCTTCACCGCGTCGGGCTCCGAGTTCGTGGAGATGTTCGTGGGCGTGGGCGCCAGCCGCGTGCGCGACCTGTTCGAGCGGGCCAAGAAGAGCGCCCCCGCCATAATTTTCCTGGACGAGCTGGACGCCGTGGGGCGGTCGCGCTTCGCCGGCATAGGCGGCGGGCACGACGAGCGGGAACAGACCCTCAACCAGATGCTGGTGGAGTTGGACGGCTTCGAATCCAAGGAAGGCATCATCCTGATAGGCGCCACCAACCGGCCCGACGTACTGGATACCGCGCTGCTGCGGCCCGGCCGCTTTGACCGGCGCATCAACGTGCCGGTGCCCGATATAAAGGGCCGGCTGGAGATACTCAATGTCCACGCTAAAAAGATCAAACTCACCAAAGAGGCGGACCTTTCCGTGATAGCCCGCCACACCCCGGGCTTCACGGGGGCCGACCTGGCCAATATAGTGAACGAGGCCGCGATCCTCGCCGCCAAGAAAGAGCAGAAATCGGTAGACCTGAAGGACCTGGAAGAGGCCATTGAAAAGAGCATAGCAGGCCCGCAGCGCAAGTCCCGCATAATTTCCGACAGCGAAAAGAGGGTGGTGGCCTACCACGAGGCCGGCCACACTCTGGTGGCTAAAATGCTCCCCGGCTGCGACCCGGTGCACAAGGTGACCATCATCCCGCGCGGGCCCGCGCTGGGCTACACCATGCAGATGCCGCTGGAGGATAAGTACCTCACCTCCAGGACCGAGATCCTGAACCGTATCTGCGTCCTGCTGGGCGGCCGCGCCGCCGAGGAAATAGCCATAGGCGAGATAACCACCGGCGCCCACGACGACCTGAACAAGGTGACCAGCTACACGCAGAAGATGGTGATGGAATTCGGCATGAGCGACAAGATCGGGCTACAGACACTTAAAAAGGACGAGTCCGAAGTTTTCCTCGGCCGCGATATAATGCGCCAGGCCGGCTATTCCAACGAGACCGCCCGCATCGTGGACGAAGAGATCAAGCGCATCATCAACGACAGCTACATGAAGGCCAAGGCCGCGCTCACCAGCAACCGCAAAGCGCTGGACGCCATAGCGGCGCGCCTGATAGAGAACGAGGTTATCGACGCGGCTGAAATAGATTCTTTGATGGCCGCCGCCCAGGCCTAGGCTAAAGGATGAGGGATGAAGGAAAAGATACGGCGATACAGGGGACTTTTCTGCCCTTTAGCCTTTAGCCTTCCAAAGGGGGGGGTAACGGATGTACCTGCAGTACGCTAAAAACCTGGCCGATATCGCGGTGGTATACTATATCGTATACCGCCTGATACTGCTGCTCAAAGGCACCCGCGCCATGCAGGTTATCTGGGGCGTGGTCGTGCTGGCGGTGATAACCTCGCTGGCGAAATACCTGAACCTGACCGCCACGGTGTGGCTCATGGAAAAATTCTGGTTCGCGGGTATTATCCTGCTTATCGTGGTTTTCCAGCCAGAAATACGCTTCGCCCTGGCCAATATCGGCTCGAACCCGCTGGGCCGGGTGATGGTGTCCCAGGAGTACCGCTTTATAGGCGAAATGATGGAGGCCATCCGCACCGCCGCAGCGGGGAAAATGGGGATGCTGATAGTGCTGGAGCAGGATATGGCCCTGCGCGACATCGTGGAGACCGGGGTGCGCATAAACGGCGAAGTCTCCAAGGAGCTGCTCCTGACCGTTTTCCATATCAACACCCTGCTGCACGACGGGGCGGCCATCATAGCCAATAACAGGCTGGTGGCTGCCGGCTGCATCCTGCCGCTGACCGAGCAGCAGGAGCTTTCCAAGATCCTCGGCATGCGGCACCGCGCCGCGCTGGGCCTCAGCGAGGCCGCCGACGCGATTATAATCATAATCTCCGAGGAGACCGGCACTTTGTCGGTGGCCCGCAACGGGAAACTGCAGCAGGCCGTGGACCCCAAGGATCTCGAGGCCATGCTGTACCAGCTCTACCGCTCCAAGGCCGAGAAGACTTTATTACGCAAGGCGGCCAGGCCTGAAGCCCAGCCCTCGGCGCCGCCGCCGGCCTGACAATCGTATGAATATCAAGGAACTCTTTACCCGCAACTGGCAGATAAAAATACTGTCCCTCATCATAGCCCTGCTTATCTGGTACTTCATAACCGTCGGCGCATAAATTAAAATATGGCCTCTGTATCCGTTTACGCGCACAGGGGGGGCATGCTTAAAGCCCCGGAAAATACCGCGGCCGCCTTCAAGGCGGCTTTCTCCGACGGGGCGGCCGCCGTGGAATGTGATATCCGCCGCACCGCGGACGGCCAGTTCGTGGCTTTTCACGACGCCTGCGCGGGTCGTGTCTGCGGCCTGAACTGGAAGATCTCCGAAACCTCCTGGCCGCATTTAAAAAGCCTGCGCGTACTGGGCAGGGAGCCCATCCCCCACCTGGACGATATCCTTAACCTTATGATTCTGCGCCCCGCGGCGGAGTTCTATTTCGAGCTATCGCTGGAAAAAGAGTCCGACGCCGCTGACCTGGCCCTCCAGATAAAAAGGGCCGGGGTCCAGAACCGGGCCTTCCTGCTGACCTATTCCTGCCGGCGCGGACTTCTGGCGGCCGCCCGCGCGGCCGTGCCGGGGGTCGGGCTGGCGGTAATGCCGCTTTTCCCTTCCGACATGCTCAGCACGGCCGTTAAGGCGGGAGCTTCGAAAGTATGCGCCGGCTGGGTGGACTGGCCGCTGACAAAACAGATTTTTTATTTCGGCGCCTCGGCCTTTGATTTTAAAAAACAGGCGGAAGAGGCCGCCCTGGCCGGGGTGGAGATCTCCGCGGGCGTAGCCAACCACCCGCGCGACGTGCGCCGCCTGGCAGGGCTGGGCGCCAAAGCCGTCTGGACGGACGACGTGCCCATGGCTTTAAAATATGTTTAAGAAAATACTTTTAGTGGACGACGACAAGCTGGTGCTGAATTCCACGCGGCGCTACCTGGAGGACCGCGGCTTCAGCGTGGCGGCGGCTGACAACGGCGCCGAGGCCGTGGCCCTGGCGCGCGAGTCGCGGCCGGACCTGCTCATAACCGACGCCGAGATGAAGGGGCTGGACGGTTTCGCGCTCTGCCGCGCCATAAAGGAAACCGAAGGTTTTACCGGGGTACCCGTTATAATAATTTCCGGGAGCAAGGTCAGCGAGGAGGACATTCTGGCCGGCTATAACCGCGGGGCCGACGATTATATCCTGAAGCCTTTTTCCTTCCCCGTGCTGCTGGCCAAGGTGAAGGCCGTGATGAGGCGGTACGAGGGCGTGGCGGAAAAAACGGAGAAGATCAGGAAGCTCGGCATGGTGATAGACCCTTCCGGCCGGACCGTGACGATAAAGAACTCCGTGATCAACCTTACCCGCAAAGAGTTCGACCTGCTCATGGCGCTGATAACCGAGGAAGGGCGCCTGCTGAGCATCCCGCATCTGCTCGAGACTGTCTGGGGCTACGATCCCGCCAGCTACAACGATCCGCATACCGTCGGGGTGCACATTTCCTCCCTGCGCAAAAAGCTCGGCCATGAAATCGGCGAGCACATCACCAGCGTGACAGGGCACGGCTACAAATTCGAATAACCTCCCCATATCAGGATTTGATAGGAATTTGATATTTTTTTGTTTTTTACCGTATTTCCCCCTGATATAGTATTGATGTGGAAAGGAGGGGTTATGAAAACGGTTAATTCGGCCTTTAAAATAATTTTAGCAGCCGCCTTCGCGCTGGCGCTCGGCGCCCCTCCTCACTCCGCCGCTGAAGACGTCTATAAAAAAATGGCGAACGACTTCGCCAAATACTCCGCCGACAAGAAAGTTAAGAACGTGACCGTGGTGGGCTTTTCGCGCAAGGCCAGGACCTCACGCGAGGAGAGCGAGTATTTCTCGGAAAAACTGATGTCCTGCCTGGTGGCCTCCGGCAAGGTGAACCTGCTTGAGCGGGCGCAGCTGGACAAGGTACTGGAGGAGAGAAAGCTGTCGGACTCGGGGGTAGCGGAGGAAAGCGCCGAAGGCGGCAAAAAGAAAATAGACACCAGCAACGCCATTATAGTGGGGACGATTTTCGGCACGAAGGACCACCTTAAAATAATAGCCAAGATGATAGACCCGCTTACCGGCGCGGTGCTGCATACCGTGGAGGGGCAGACAGAGCGGCAGTGGGAGATCCTGCCGGAGCGGCCGGAGTTCGAATTCGAGGTGCCGGACCTGCGGCTGGTGGCGGCCATGTTCGGCGAGGAGGACCTTAAGCCGGAATTTACGGATTTCCGCGACGCCCCCGCCAGTCTTAACACCGACAGCTGCAATACCCGGCGCGCGCGCCTGGCCTCCATGCAGGCTGCGGCCCTCGACGCCAAGGCGAAGTACTGGGCGCTGCGGATGCGGGACCCCGGCTTCAAAAGTTCTAAGCTCACGCGCAACCCCGGCGGTGAGATAAAGGATAACGACGCGAGGCGGAAATTCTACGCCCTGCTGCAGTCCTACCACCGCTCGCCAGGGCTTCCCGGGCTTTCAGTGCCCGAGAGGAACGCCGTGAGCACTTTGATGGACGAGGAGGGAAAGATCTCCGACGAATGCGGGCTGCACTAACAGCCGACGACTTTCGCTATCAGGTCCCTGATCTCGTCTATCCCGAAGGGCTTTATCAGAAAGCCCTCCAACTCCACGCCCGGCACTATGGGGGTCGTTATGTTCGAGACGGAGCCGGTGATGGCTATGATCTTCATGGCCGGGTGCATGTCGCGGATCCTTTTTATAACCTCTTCGCCGCGCATGTCCGGCATTTTCAGGTCGCAGATAACAGCGTCGAAATCTTCCCGCTTCAGCAGGGCGAGGGCGGCGATACCGTTGTTCATCTCGCTGATTTCCCAGCCCCGGCTGGCGAGCGCGCGCCGGACGTAGTTGCGCACCAGATCCTCGTCGTCCACTATAAGTATTCTTTTCCCCATATCAGACCGGCAGGCCCAGGGTAAAGGTCGTGCCGCTGCCCTGGCGGCCGTGCGCCTTTATAGTGCCGTTATGCCTGTTTATTATTCCAAGGCAGACCGAAAGCCCCAGGCCCGTGCCCTTGCCCACCGGCTTGGTGGTAAAGAAGGGGTCGAACACGCTGGCCAGTATTTCTGGCTTTATCCCGGTCCCCGTATCGGAGACGGTGGCCATTAACAGCTCCCGGCCGGCCGGGTCCTTTAGGAGGCTTGTTCCCACCGCAAGCTCTCCGCCGTCAGGCATCGCGTCGCGCGCGTTGGTAAAGAGGTTCAGAAAAACCTGCATCAGCTGCTGGTGGTCCCCGTTCACCATGGGCAGGCCCTGGGTGAACTCCCTGGTTATGCGCACGCTCTTGAGCTCCAGCTGCCGCGCACAAAGGGTCAGGGTTTCCTCTATTACCTCGTTTATGCTCACCGGCTCCATGCGGGTCTTTTCCTGGCGGGCGAAGGAAAGAAGGGAGACTATTATTTTCTTACAGCGGAAAACCGCCTTCTCTATATCTTTCAGGTCCGTAAAATTCTGGCTGGTTTTATCCGTATTCTCCAGCACCAACTGGGTGAGGCCGAGTATGCCGGAGAGGGGGTTGTTTATCTCATGCGCCAGGCCGCCGGCCAACTGGCCCAGCGCGGACATCTTCTCCGCCTGGATCAGCTGCGACTGTGTTTCCTGGAGCTGGCGGTAGAGATTGGAGTTCCTGAGCGCCAGGTTCACCAGCGAGCCGAAGATCTTCGCCCGCTGCAGGTCGTCCTCGGTGAAATACTCGCCTTCCTGGGTGCGGTTTATGTTTATAAGGCCGGCCGGCTTGTTCTCCTCCATAAGAGGCAGGAAGAGCGCGCATTTTATCTCGCCGATGCCGGGCAGGTCCGAGAAGGTTCTGTCCCTGGCGGGTTCGTCCACGAGGATGAAGGGCTTCGCGCTCCCGTCCAGGCGCCCCATCATCCTGTCGCAAAGGGCCAGCCTCGAGTTCAGGCGCGCCTCTTCCTCCAGGCCCTCGGAGACGGCCACTCTCGGGCGGCCTTCCTTATCCGGCAGCACCAGCAGCGATTCCTCGGCCTTGAGGATGCGGGTCACCGAGTCGATGGTGACGCGCAGCAGTTCCTCGGGCTTTATGGTGGAGAAGATGGCCCTGGTGATATCGTTGAATTTGCGCTTCTCCAGCGCCTTCCCCACTACGGCGAGCAGCTCCTTTATCTCGAAGGGCTTGTGCAGGTAGTCGAAGGCGCCCTTGCGCATGCTCTGGATGGCCGTGCTCATGGTGCCGTGGCCGGTGGCGATTATTACCTCCAGCTCCGGGTCTATTTTTTTCATCTCGCCCAGGGCGGTGATGCCGTCCATGCCGGGCATCTGGATGTCCGTTATCACCAGGTCGAATTTTTCGGAACCTATTTTTCCGACCGCCTGCTCCCCGTCGTAAACTACCGAGACGGCGTAGCCGTGCGCCAGCAGCGAGGCGGAGATCATCTCCGCTATCTGCGGCTCGTCGTCCACCACAAGTATGCGGGCTTTATTTGTCATGATTAAAGCAATTGTATAAAATTAACCTGAAAGTTGCAGTTGCAACTTTCCGCCCGCACTGAAGTTCCGACATAAGGCATACCACCGGCCACCGCCAAGCCGGGGAAAACCGGCGGCTACGGGCCAGGGACGGCAAATGCAAGCCCGCGATGTGA
>CAMTWW010000150.1:0-7255 GCA_947085555.1 uncultured Elusimicrobia bacterium
AGGTTATTCTTTATTTCTATCACCATTATCTGTTCCTTAAAAAAATGGCGCAGTTCGGTGCCCGCTACGGCTATGCCCTTTATATCCGGGATGAATAGTGTGTTTTCCGCTTTGTGCTGTACGTGGTCTATCAGCAATATTGTGGCGTCTCTGTCCAATTCCGGTTTGGCTACAATAACATCATGTATGCATGCAGTGTTTATATATCGTTCTATCTGGTCTATGCCGGAGTGGACCCGGTAGCCGCAGATCTCCGCTTTTGCCGGGTTGTCGTCCACAAAGCCGGCTATCTGGTAGCCCAGGTTGGGCTCATTTGTTATGGCGTTATAAGCGTTTACGGCGGCTTCTCCGGAGCCGACTATAAGTACTTTTCTGAGCATAAGGCCGGAGGAGTATAATATTTTTTTTACCCAGAGGCGCATCAGGGGGAAGATGGTCACGGCAAGCACAAACATTGTGGTCAACAATATGCGCGAGTAGTCCTGCCCGCGCTTCATCAGGAACAGCATGGTCAGGATGGCTACCGAGGAGAAGAACGCCGATCTCCATACGAATTTTACCTCGTCCCATACTGCAAACCGGCGGGAGTAGCCTTCTTCGTACAGCATGATAAGCAGCCATACCACGAAGATCCACCAGTAGGCGCTGAAATCGTAATGATATTCCGGCAAGTTGTTGAAAACCAATGGAAGCAGTTTTTGACGTATCAACACTGCCGCGTAAAAAATTATAAAAAGCGCCGTAAAGTCCAGGCCGAACAGGGCCAAAATCCCCAGGCGGTTTTTAAGTTTTGGCAGGGCGAGGTGGTTTTGCAGGGTCATAATGGGAAAATCGGAACTTATTAATTTATTTTCCTTGAAGCTGTTATTGCGACGGCAAAAGCGAAAAGCACGGCGTAGGAGGTATGAACGTGCTGGAAAGTGATTTCTGTTATATTCATGGCAAACCAGGGAAATATTATAGCTAGCGCCCATATCGTAAAGGCGGATGGGGCGGCGCGGAAACAGCGCAACGCCGTTACAAGCATGGCGCCGAACAGTATTAGCAGTGCCGCAAACCCTACAAGGCCGCGTTCGGCCGTCTGATGGATGTAGAGGTTATGCAGGCTGCCCCAAACGATATTTTCCGGGTAGGGCTGCGGGCAGTAAAGAGGAAATAATTTTTTTACAGTACCTGGCCCGGAGCCAAATATGGGCCGGTCTTTTATCATTTTAAGCCCGGTCTTCCAAAGTATAAGGCGGGTGCCTATGCTTTGATCGGGGGCTTGAGCCTGTGTTACTGCGCTGTTGGCGCCTTTGGAGATAGAGCCCAGTTTGTAGCGTATGGCGGGGTTAAGCATGGAAAGGCCCAGCCCGAGGACAGCCGCGGCGATTATAAGCGGGATTATGATGCGCCTGGGGGGGCGCTTAATTATAAGCATTGCGGCAAATACCAAGGCCATGCCGATGTAGGCGCCGCGTGTTTGGCTCAGCACTATGGCTGAAACTATAAGAAGGACGGCGGCGCAGAAAGCTTTTTTAAGGCCGGGGGAAAGGTTTTCTGGCGAGGCAACGCGGCTTATGGCCAGCGCCAGGCCTATGACCATTATTCCCCCGAAGCGCACCGGGTGGCTGGTGGCATGGGCGCGGATGTCCAGGCCATGGGCCAAGCCGTCCAGCGCCTGGCTTATTCCGTATATGGCTGCAATTGTTATGGAGGCCAGGTAGATTTTTAGCGCGTTCTCGCGCTGTGCCGGTTCAAGAAAAAGACAGAGCCCAAAGAAGGAAACCGCGGTAAGAAGGTCTGAATTAAGCGCCGCAAAGCTGTGCGCGGGAGCTATGCCGAAAGCCGCGGCCAAAACGCCGGCGGCAAGATACAGGAGCCAGGGGATAAAAAGAGGGGTGGCTTTAATTTCTTTTGTGAGGCCGGCGAATGTTCCCGCACTGTGCCGGCGCCAAAGACCAGCCGCTATGAAAAGCAGTATCCCGCCCTGTATGAGGGTAACTGAGAAAGGAAGGGCGGCGGCGAAAATATACAGGCCGGCGGTTTGCAGAAAAAGAGATCTGCCTTTTTTAAACGCTTCTATAGCGGTGATAGTCATTTAGACTATTATACTTAATCGTAACTACTCAGGTTGAAAAGCTGTCATCCCCGCAATCCGTAGTTCCTGCCAAAAGATCGTACAGGAAAGGATCCATATAAAGAAAAGGGGATTCATGGATTCCTGCCAGCGGCACGCAGGACATTAGGGAGATGAGTAGTCATGAATTTGTTATAATTGATTTGCGGCCTTAAAAAGATTTTAATCGAATACACTTAAAACCAAGGAGAACACCAAAAATGGCTGTTAAAATAGGTATCAACGGTTTCGGGCGGATAGGCAGGCTTGTAGCCCGCGCTATCCTGGCCCGTACGGACGGCAAGCTTGAGCTGGTCGCTATAAACGACCTGACCGACTCAAAGACCAACGCCCACCTTTTGAAATATGACTCAGTGCACGGCCGCCTGGACGGCGAAATCAAGGCCAGCGCCGACGACGAGATCTCCGTGGACGGGAAGAGGATTAAAGTTTTCAAGGAAATGGACCCCGCCGCCATACCGTGGAGCAGCCTGGGCGTGGAGATAGTGGTGGAATCCACCGGCCTGTTCACCATAAAGAAAGACGGCGTGAACAAGAAGGGCAGGACGGTCAAAGGCGCCGAGAACCACATCACCAGGGGCGGCGCAAAGAAAGTTATTATTTCCGCGCCCGCGCAGGGCGAGGACCTGACCGTGGTGATGGGCGTCAACGACGACAAGTACGACGCCAAGCTGCACCACGTGGTGTCCAACGCTTCCTGCACCACCAATTGCCTGGCGCCTTTCGCCAAGGTGCTTCAGGACAACTGGGGTATAGAGAAAGGCCTGATGACCACCATCCACGCCTATACCAACGACCAGAAAGTACAGGACATGGCCCATTCCGACCTGCGCCGCGCCCGCGCCGCCGCGCTCTCCATGATCCCCACCTCCACCGGCGCCGCCAAGGCCATCTCCCTGGTAATGCCGGAGTTGAAGGGGAAGCTGGACGGCTTCGCTATACGTGTGCCCACCCCCAACGTCAGCGTGGTGGACCTGACCGTCACACTGGCCAAACCCGCCACCGCAGATGAGATTAACGCCGCTATCAGGAAGGCCGCCGAGGGCCCGCTGAAGGGTATCATGGAGTACGTCGAAGAGCCGCTGGTGAGCATAGACTTCAACCACAGCCCGCTGAGCTCCAGCGTGGACGCGCTGAGCACCAAGGTGATCGGCGGCAACATGGTGAAGGTCCTGAGCTGGTATGACAATGAGTGGGGCTATTCCAACCGCGTGGTGGACCTGGCCCTGCTGATGATACAGAAAGGCCTTTAATTTGCCTGGGGGTCGGGTCAGCGCTTTGCGCCGCCCCTAAGACGCCAGGTTTTGTTCGTGTTACGACAGGAGAGCGATAATGCCTAGGAAAAGAATACTGATAATGGGGGCCGCAGGCCGCGACTTCCATAACTTCAACGTTTACTACCGCGACAACGCTTCTTACGAAGTGGTGGCTTTCACCGCTTACCAGATCCCCAACATAGCGGGTCGCAAGTACCCTAAAGAACTTTCCGGGAGGCTGTATCCCGCCGGCATACCGATCTTCGAAGAGAAAGAAATGCCTGCGCTCATCAGGAAACTGAAAGTGGACGAGGTCGTGTTCGCTTATTCCGACGTGGCCTTCGAGACCGTGATGGCGAAGGGCTCCCTGGCACTCGCCTGCGGCGCGGACTTCAAGCTGCTCAGCGGCGACCATACCTATATTAAATCCAGCAAGCCTGTAATCTCCGTGTGCGCCGTGCGCACCGGCTGCGGCAAGAGCCAGACCACGCGCTACATCGCCGCTATCCTCAAGACGATGGGCAAGAAAGTAGTGGCCATACGCCATCCCATGCCCTACGGCGATCTCGTGGCCCAGACCTGGCAGCGCTACGAGACCCTCACGGACCTCAAGACGCATAAGTGCACCATAGAGGAGATGGAGGAATACGAGCCGCATATAGCCGCCGGGCACATAATATATTCCGGCGTGGACTACGGCGAGATCCTCAAGCGCGCCGAGAAAGAGGCCGACGTTATCCTCTGGGACGGCGGCAACAACGACCTGTCCTTCTACAAGCCCGACCTCCACATCGTAGTGACCGACCCGCTCCGGGCCGGCAACGAAGCTACCTATTATCCCGGCGCCGTGAACCTGCGCATGGCGGACGTGGTCGTGATCAACAAGATCGATACCGCCGCCAGGGAGCAGATAGCCCAGGTGAAAGAGAACATAAGGCTCATGAACCCGAAAGCCGTCATCATAGAGGCAGAAAGCCCTGTGGCCATAGAGGGCGGCAGTGTCGTGAAGGGCAAGAAGGTGCTGGTCGTGGAAGACGGCCCTACCCTTACCCATGGCGATATGTCCTACGGCGCGGCTTACGTGGCGGCCAGGAAGTACGGGGCCAAGTCAATAGTGGACCCCCGGCCCTACGCCATCGGCACCATAAAGAAAGTATTCGAGAACTTCAGCCAGCTTAAAGAAATACTGCCCGCGATGGGCTATGGCGACGCCCAGATGGCGGAGCTCAATAAAACCATCAACGCGATACCCGCGGACCTGGTCCTGGTTGGAACGCCGATAGACCTGGCGAAGCACCTGAAGTTCAACAAGCCGTCGGTGCGCGTGAGCTATTCCCTTAAAGAGAGGAAGCCCGCCCTGAGGGCGATACTTGCGAAGCTGCTTAAAACCGCCAAAGCCGGCAGGCTGGTGTCGGCCTAGTGGAACCGAGGAAACTTAAAATGACCACGGAAAATAAGACTGTTTTGAAACTGGCTAAAGTGCAGGACGCCCGCCTCAAGGACAAGAACGTGCTGGTCCGCGTGGACTATAACGTTCCCCTTAAGGACGGCGTGATAACGGACGACACCCGGATACGGGAGACCCTGAAGACCGTCAAGCTGCTGCTTGCAGCGAACTGCAGGGTGGCGCTGATGGCCCACCTCGGCAGGCCCAAAGGCAAGCCGGAACCCAGGTACAGCCTTAAGCCCGTGGCCGCCCACCTTGAAAAGCTGGCCGGCGCGAAGGTCCACTTCGCCCCGGACTGCGTGGGGCCCGAGGCCGACAAGGTCGTGGCGGCGGCGAAGAAGGGGGAGATAGTCCTCCTGGAAAATCTGCGCTACCACGCCGAGGAAGAGAAGAACGACGAGAAGTTCGCGAAGCTGCTGGCCAAACACGGGGAATTCTTCGTGCAGGACGCCTTCGGGGCGCTGCACCGCGCCCACGCTTCCACCGCCGCCGTCGCGAAGCTCCTGCCCGGGGCCATCGGGTTCCTGGTGCAGAAGGAACTGGAATATCTGGACAAGACCATGGTCAGCCCGGCCAGGCCTTTCCTCGCCATCATCGGCGGGGCCAAAGTCTCGGATAAGATCAGCGTGCTTTACAGCCTTATCGAGAAAGTGGACACCCTTATCATCGGCGGCGGCATGGCCTACACCTTCCTGGCCGCGCAGAATACCAATATAGGCAATTCCCTGCTCGAAGCCGACAAAGTGGAGGACGCCAGGAACATCATTCTGAAGGCGCACCGCAATAACGTAGAGATGCTGCTCCCGGCCGACCACCGCGTCGTACAGGAGAGCAAGCCGGATGCCAGGGTGGAGATTACCCAGGCCATGGCGGTGCCGGACGGCTGGACAGGCGTGGACATCGGACCCCGCACCGAACTGCTGTTCGTCGACAAGATAAAGGGGGCCAGGACTATATTCTGGAACGGCCCCGTCGGGATCTTCGAGACCCCCGCTTTCGCGAGCGGCAGCATCACCGTGGCCGGCGCGATGGCCCAGGCCACGAAGAACGGCGCCACCACCATCCTGGGCGGCGGCGATACGCTGTCCGTGCTCAAAACGGCGAAGGTGAAGGCCGAGAATATTTCTCACTGCTCGACCGGCGGCGGCGCCAGCCTTGAGTTCATAGAGGGAAAGCAGCTGCCCGGGCTGGTAGCGCTTTCGCAGAAATAGCCGCTTTACGGCTATTTCGCTGGACGGTTGGACAGCTAGGCGGCTGGACAGCCATAAGGTCTGCAAACCATAGAAAGCAGTCCCGCAGCCTAGCCGCCTAGCTGTCTAGCCGTAATGTTTCAAATGCATCCGGAGGAGAAAAATTAATGTACTCATTCATAGTTACCGTGCACGTCCTGCTGGCTTTCGTGATAATAATCTCGATCGTGGTCTTCCAGACCAGCAAGGGCTCGGCCCTCTCGATGTTCGGCGGAGGCGGGGATTCCCTCTTCAACGCCGCCAGCGGGACCACTTTCATAAAGAAGTTCACAGTGGGCTGCGCGGCGCTGTTCGCCGTCACCTCGCTGCTGCTCACTATCTTCGGCGCCAATAACCGGTACCGCTCGGTGGTCCAGGAATATCCGCTGCAGCAGCAGGCGGCCCCGGCCCAGCCCGCGGCGGCCCCCTCCGCCCCCCTCGACCCGAAAGCCGTCCCCGCTAAAGCGGCCCCTGCGTCCGAAAAGAAATAGTCGGGAACAAGGACAGGATTAAGGGTTAAGTAGTAAGTGGTTCGGGATAAATCATAAGTGAGTTGCTTCAAAAAGAAACTTAATCCTTACTACTTATCTCATCACCTTATTTTCGAAGGTGTGGATTATATCCAGCAGGTTCTCCGGGGTCTTCGCCGAGAGCAGACGCTTGCGCAGCGTCGGGTTCGAGATAAGCCCGGAGAGCTGGGACAGGGTGCTCAACTGCAGGATGGGCTCGTTGAAGGGGGTGAGAATGAGGAAGATCAGCTTTACCGGCTGGCTGTCGGGGGAGGGGAAATAAATGCCGTCCCTGCTCTTGCCCACCGCCAGCAGCGGCTTTGCGAGCGAGGCCAGGCGGGCGTGGGGGAAAGCCGTCTGGTGGCCGAGGGCCGTGGAGAAATTTGTCTCGCGCTTTATGATGGCCTTCAGGGCCTCGTCCTTGTCGAAAGTGGGGGAGGCCGCGTGCAATGCGGTCAGGAGTTCCTCTATGACCTCGAACCTGCCGGTTTCCTTAAGGTCCAGCCGGCAGGCCCCAGGCAGCAGCAGGCTGCTTAGAAGGAGCTTAGGGGGCTGATCGAATTCGTCGCGTATCTCGCCGGTGAGTTCTTCCACGATATCTTCCATAGTGAGCAGGCCGGTGGTCTCTCCCCTGGCGTTCTTTACCATGGCGAGCTGTATGTGCTTCTGCTGGAACTCGCGCAGCGCGCGCTCCA
>CAMTWW010000151.1:0-2047 GCA_947085555.1 uncultured Elusimicrobia bacterium
AGATGAAAGAGATCTCCGCGAGGGTAAAGGTCCTCGACGCCGAAGCCGCCCTGGTGGAGGCCGAGCTGGCCGGGCTGCTGGCCGAGCTTCCCAATATGCCGGCCGACGACGTGGCGGCCGGCGGCAAGGAGAATAATTCAGTCCTGCGCGAATGGGGCAAAAAGCCGGAATTCGCCTTTGAGGCGAAGGGGCATCTGGAGCTCTGCAAAGACCTCGGCCTGGTGGACTACGAACGCGGCGCCAAACTGGGCGGCGCCGGTTTCTGGGTTTACCGCGACCTAGGAGCGCGCCTGGAATGGGCGCTGCTGAACCTTTTTGTGGAGACGCACCTGGCCAGCGGCTATTCCTTCACGCTGCCGCCGCATATCCTTAATTACGAGTGCGGCTACACCGCCGGGCAGTTCCCCAGATTCAAAGACGACGTGTTCCTGCTCGCCGGCTCCGGCGAGAAGACGCAATTTCTCCTGCCGACGGCCGAGACCGCGCTTATCAGCCTGCACCGCGACGAGCTGCTCAAAGAGGACGAACTCCCGAAGAAATATTTCGCCTACTCCCCCTGCTACCGTAAGGAAGCCGGCGGCTACGGCGCCAACGAGCGCGGCATGATACGCGGCCACCAGTTCAACAAGGTGGAACTGATACAGTTCGCCAGACCCGAGGATTCGCAGGCCGCCTTCGACGAGATGGTCGGCCACGTTGAGGCCGTTATGCAGCAGCTCGGCCTGCATTACCGTTTGGTAAAGCTGGCCGCAAAGGACTGCAGCGCCTCGATGGCCCGGACATACGATATAGAGGTGTGGATCCCCAGCATGAAGTGCTACAAGGAGGTCAGCTCGGTCTCCAGCGCGCGCGACTACCAGGCCCGGCGCGGGAACATGCGCTTCAAGCGCGCCGCCACCGGCAAGAACGAACACCTCCACACCCTCAACGGTTCGTGCCTGGCCACCAGCAGGCTGTTCCCGGCCATACTGGAACAGTTCCAGGACGGGGACGGCGCTGTAGTGGTGCCGGCGGCTCTGCGTAAATACATGGGAGCTGACAAAATATCATTATGAGGAAGCTTATTCTGACCGCTGTGCTGGCCTTCTGCGCTTCAGCCGCCTTGGCCGCTGCTCCTGAATATGAGCCCCTGCCGGAAGAGCTGCGCCTGCTTTCCAAAAAGGGCATCGACGCCATCTACGCCGTGGACCTGCCGGAGGCGCGGAGGCAGTTCAACCTGGCCCTGCAGAAATATCCCGACCACCCTTTTCCCCATTTCGGCATAGCTATGGCCAAGTGGGCGCATCTCGAGTACCTGGAGGACGAGTCGGACCCGCGGCTGGAGAAAGAATACGGCGAGTTGACTGACACAGCCGTGGATGTCGGCCTTAAGTGGATAAAAAAACATCCCGGTGACGCCAACGCCTACCTGGCCGTGGGCGGGATCTACGGCCTGCGCGCCAGGCTGGCCGTGCAGCAGCGCCGCTGGTTCAAAGCCTGGTTCGACGGCAAGAAGGCCATTTCGAACACGCGCAAGGCTATTAAGATAGACCCTGAGCTCTATGATGCCTGCCTGGGGTTGGGGATGTACGAGTATTACACCGGGACTTTGCCGGGAGTGGTAAAGCTGCTTGCCAAACTTGTTATGAGCGGAGACGCGCAGAAGGGGCTGGAATATTTGAACCTATGCAGGGAAAAAGGTTTCTTTAACGCCCTGGGCGCGAAGCTCCTCCTGATAGAAATTTACACCCAGCCGGGCAGCAAATACGCCAATACGGAACTGGCCGTCAAGTGGGCGAGGGAGCTGCGGGCGGCTTACCCGGTGCACGCGCAGATGCACTTCGTGGAGATAGTCTCCCTCTTCGAGGACAAGAAGTACGAAGAATCGCGCCGGGAATCATTGGCTTACCTGAAAGCGGTGAACGACGGCGTTCCCGCCTACCGGCGGCGCTACCTCCCGCGCGTGCTCACCGCTATCGGAACCACCTACCTGGTGGAGAAAAAGTACGAAGAGGCGGAGGCTTATTTCGCCAAAGCCGCGGCCACTATCAAGGAAGATCCGGCGGCG
>CAMTWW010000152.1:0-9057 GCA_947085555.1 uncultured Elusimicrobia bacterium
AGTCGGGGATTTCGACCCCGAAGAAATGAAGGCCCTGTCCCAGGAATTATTCGGCGGCTGGACGGCGGCCAGGCCTTTCAAGCGCCTGGAGAGAACTTACCAGAACATAGCCCCTGAGCGCATCTCCCTTGAAACGCCCGACAAAGCCAACGCCAATATGCTGCTGGGCGTGAACTTCGCGATGCGCGACGATAACCCGGACTATCCGGCCCTGCTCCTGGCCAACTTCATGACCGGCGGCGGGTTCCTGAACTCGCGCCTGGCCACCCGCATACGCCAGAAGGAGGGCCTGAGCTACGGTGTAGGTTCCGGCCTGTCTATCAGCGCGGAAGACGAGTTCGGGCACTTCATGGGCTACGCTATCTTCAACCCGCAGAACGCGGATAAGCTGGAGAAGGCTTTCCGGGAAGAGCTGGACCGCATCGTCGAGAAGGGCTTTGCCGCCGAGGAAGTTAAGGAGGCCGCGGCCGGCTGGCTGCAGCGCCAGAAGATGGACCGCTCCCAGGACCAGCGCTTGGTCGGGCGTCTGGCTTCCAACGAGTACCTTGGCCGCACTATGGCCTGGTATGACGCCATGGAGAAAAAAGCGGCGGAGATGACGCCGCAGCAGATACGGGAAGCCTTCAGGCGCCACATAAAGCCCGCGAACCTCACCTTCGTGCAGGCCGGTGATTTCTCCGGCGCCAAAGCCGCCGCGAAGTAGCAGAGGCCGTAGGTAAGTTGATAAGTTGATAGGTTGATAGGTTGGCTAGATACTCTATCAACTCTATCAACTACTAAAAGTTGATTAAGTTTAATGGCGCGGGAGCCGGCAGCCGGCTTTCCTGTAAAGGGAGGCTGCCGCTTTATTGGCGCGCTCAGCCAGCTTGAATTCGTCCACGTTCACCAGGCGGCCGTTCTTAACAACCACCTTCCCGTTTACGATGGTGTATTTTGTCCGGTGCGAGCTGCCGCAGAAAAGCAGCGAGGCCAGCGGGTCCGACTTGGAACCGGCGAAGTCCAGGCCGCTCACGTCGAAGATCGCTATGTCCGCGGCTTTGCCGGGCTCTATGGAACCTATATCGTCGCGGCCCAGCACGGAGGCGCCGCCGTGGGTGGCCAGTTTAAAAGCGTCGCGCGCGGACATGGCTTCCACACCGGCCTTCACGCGCTGCGCCAGCATGGCCTGGCGTATCTCGCCCAGCATGTCCGAAGAATCGTTAGAGGCTGAGCCGTCCACGGCCAGGCCCACGGGAACCTTGTGCTTAAGGAACATCCGTATGGGCGCTATGCCCGAGCCCAGCCGGAGATTTGAGCAGGGGCAATGGGCGATGCCGGTCCGGGTCTTGCCCATTTTTGCGGCTTCAGCTTCGTTCATATAGACGCAATGCGCGAACCAGGCATTGCCTTCGGTAACCCAGCCGACCGATTCCATATATTCCAGCGGGCGCATCTTGAAAAGTTGTTTACAGAAAGCTTCCTCGTCTATGGTCTCGGCCAGGTGGGTATGCATGCGCACGTCCCATTTTTTTGCCATCACGGCGGTGAGCTTCAGCAGTTCCGTGGTAACGGAGAAAGGCGAGCAGGGCGCCAGGGCCAGCCGCGTCATGGCGAACTTTTCCGCGTCGTGGAACTTGCGCACCAGCCGCTCGCAGTCCTTCATTATGAAATCTTCGGTCTGCACCACGCTGTCCGGGGGCAGCCCGCCGTCGGAGCGGCCGCGGGACATGGAGCCGCGCGTGGCGTGGAAGCGGATGCCGAGCTCCCTGGCGGCCTCTATCTGGGTGTCTATAAAAAAACCGCTGTTCTCTCTCGGGAAAAGATAAAGGTGGTCGGAGCTCGTAGTGCAGCCGGTCAGCAGCAGTTCGCCTAGCCCCACCTGGGTGCTGGCATAAACGGCCTCTGGGTTGATATGCTTCCAGATGTCGTAGAGATATATAAGCCAGTCAAAAAGCTTGGCGTCCTGCACTTTAGGCAGATTGCGGGTAAGGGTCTGGTAAAGATGGTGGTGGGTGTTCACGAAACCGGGCAGCACCACGCAGCCTTTCGCGTCTATGACGGTGTCGGCTTTTACTCTGAGGCCTTTGCCTACCTTCCTGATCTCCGGGCCTTCTATATAAACGTCGCCGCCTTTAATTTCCCGGCCATGACCGTCCATGGCGGCCAGCACCAGCGCGTTCCTGATTAAAAGGGATTTTTGTTTCATCGGGGTCTCCGGGGAATGTATGTTGTTTAAATATTATAGTAAAATTGAAAATGGGCACGGCTCTGTCAGGCTCCGAAATATACAGGAAAAACCATGAAAAACAAGATAAACTTCCTCACCGACGCGCAGCTTAAGACCGAGGCTGAGCGCTGCCTCTACTGCGAGGAGAAGCCCTGCAAAACGGCCTGCCCGGCCGATTGTTCCCCCGCCGACTTCATCATGGCCGTGCGGCAGATGGAGAATTCCGATTTCAAGAGGTCTGCGGCCCTCATCATGGGGCATAATACCTTCGGCGGGGTCTGCGGAGCGGTCTGCCCCGACTGGTTCTGCGTGAAAGCCTGCTCCCGCAAGCTCTTCGACAACCCGATCAGCATACCGGCCGTGCAGGCCGCCGTAGTCCAGAAGGCCAAAGAACTGGGCGTGATGCCGCAGTTCAGAAAAGCGAAGCCCAACGGCAAGAAAGTAGCCGTAGTGGGCGCGGGCCCGGCCGGCTTCGCCGCGGCGGGCGCCCTCGCCCAGTTCGGTTACAAGATAGATATTTTCGAAAAAGATAAAAAGGCCGGCGGCGCCTGCAATTTGATACCGGACGCGCGCTTCCCGAAAGAAGTGCTACGCACCGAGATAGAGTTCGTGAAGTCGCTGGGGGACATTTCCATAAAGACCGGAGCTGCCGTCAAGGACCCCTCCTCTCTGCTCAAGAAATACAGCTCGGTCATAGTCACGGCCGGGGTGGAAAAACAGTTGAAGCTCGGCATCGGGAACGAGAACCTCGGCGTGGAAGGCCTGGAATACCTGCGCAATTTCAGGAAGTACAAGGTTAAAGGGAAGAACGTGGCCGTGATAGGCGGCGGAGCGGTGGCGGCCGACTGCGCCATGAAGGCGCTTGAACTCGGGGCTGCTAAAGCCGAGATCTTCACCCGCAAGAATATAGGCGACATACAGCTCCCAGAGCATGAGCTGCGCGATATGCTCAGGAAAGGCGTCAATATAAACGCCAAAAGCCGCATCACGGCAATACTTAAAGGCGGAAAGGGCATAAAGATAGTCCGCCTGGACGATAAAGCGAAGGATATAGCCGGAACGGAGCAGGTTCGCACTGATATAGCTTTTGTAGTGCTGGCGATAAAGAACCTGCCGGTTTTCGAGGATAAAAAGCAGAAAGGCGTCTTCCTGGCCGGCGATTGCCGCAACGGGGCCGCCACGGTGGTGGAAGGCGCGGCCTCAGGCAAGAACGCCGCCATGGCCGCCCACGCTTTCATGCAGGGGAAGAAAGCCCCGGTCATCCCCAATGATCTCAAAAGCACGGTGCTCCTGGCCGGCCGCGATATGCTGCCGGTCTCCCTGGAGACGGATTTCTTCGGCCGTAAACTCCGCTCGCCTTTCCTCATCTCCGCCTCCCCCCACTCAGACGGCTACGACCAGGTGAAGCGCGCCTACGAGGCCGGCTGGCCCGGCGTGGTGATGAAGACGGCCTTCGACGGGCTGCATATCCATATCCCTTCCGAATACATGGTGACCTTCACGGAGAACACCTACGGGAATTCCGATAATGTCTCCGGCCACGCCCTCGACCGCGTCTGCGGGGAAGTGGCGCGGCTGGTGAAAGAATACCCCGACAGGCTGACCGCAGCCTCCACAGGCGGACCTGTTACAGGTAATGACACGGCTGACAAGGAGGTCTGGCAGTCCAACACCCTTAAGCTGGAAAAAGCCGGCGCCATGGCCGTGGAATATTCCCTCTCCTGCCCGCAGGGCGGAGACGGGACCAAAGGCGACATAGTTTCGCAGGACCCCGCGCTGGCCGCCAAAATCATAGACTGGGTGATGGAAGTCTCCGATCCCGAAGTGCCGAAGCTTTTCAAGCTGACCGGCGCTGTCACCGTCATCTGGCAGGTGGTGAACGCCATAAAGCAGGTCTACGCGAAGTATCCGCATAAAAAGGCCGGCATAACCCTGGCCAATTCCTTTCCTGCCCTCGCTTTCCGCAAGCGCCTGTCCGGGAAAGGGCGCTGGGACGAGGGGATGGTGGTGGGAATGAGCGGCGAAGGCGTGGCCCCCATCAGCAATCTCACCATAGCCAAGGCCGTGAACTTGGGCGTTCCGATCTCCGGCAACGGCGGGCCGATGGATTACAAGGCAGCGGCTAATTTCCTGGCGCTGGGCGCGGGATCGGTGCAGTTCTGCACCGTGGTCATGAAGTACGGCTTCGGCGTGATAGACGAGCTCAACTGGGGCCTCAGCCACATGCTCGAAGAGAAGGGCTTTAAGTCGGTGGAAGAATTCATCGGCTGCGCTCTGCCCGGCCCCGTAACCAACTTCCCGGACCTCACGCCGGTGAAGAACATCCCGTGCGTGGACGCGGAACTCTGCCGCCACTGCGGCAACTGCGGACGCTGCGGCTACCTGGCCGTGAAGCTGGACGAAAATAAGATTCCCCATTTCGACGCTTCCAAGTGCATAGGCTGTTCGCTCTGCGTAAAGAAGTGCTTCTCCGGCGCATTGCGGATGAGGAAGCGCAAGCCCAAAGAATTGAAAGTCTGCCCGGAATAATATGAAAAAAACAATTCTTATCAGGAATGGCATCATAGCTACGCTGGGAGAGAAGAACCGCGTGCTGACCGGCCAGGCCCTCCTGATAGAGGACGGGCTTATCAAGAAAATAGCCCCGCAGAAGAACTTCAAGGGGAAATACTCCAAAGTAATAGACGCTTCCGGCAAGCTGGTGCTGCCCGGCTTCATAAACGCGCATATGCACTTCTACAGCACCTTCGCGCGGGGGCTCGGCAAGGCGGCCCCGTCGAAGAACTTCGTGGAGATACTCAACAACCTCTGGTGGCGACTGGACAAGCAGTTGGGCCCCGCCGATTCCTACTACAGCGCGGTCATTCCCCTTATAGACGCGGTGCGCAAAGGCACCACCACCCTGATAGACCATCACGCCAGCCCCTTCGCCATAACCGGCTCGCTGGCCGCCGTAGAAAAGGCCGTAAGGGAAACTGGCCTGCGCGCCTGCCTCTGCTACGAAGTCTCGGACCGGGACGGCAGGGAAAAGGCCAGGGAAGGTATAGAGGAGAACGCGGCCTTCATAGCCGCCGCCCAGGCAAAGAACGACAATACCATAGCCGGCCTGTTCGGCCTCCACGCCTCTTTCACCATCTCAGATGAAACCATGGAAGAAGCCGCCTACCGCGGCCACAAGCTCGGCGCCGGCTTCCACATCCACACCGCCGAGTCGCAGGCGGACCAGCTCCACTGCGAGTCCCAGCACAAAACGCGGGTGGTGGAGCGCCTCCGGGACTTCGGCGTGCTGGGCCGGAAGTCCATAGCGGCGCACTGCGTCCACGTCAACGAGACCGAGATTGACATCTTAAAGGAAACCGGCACGGCCGTGGTCCATAACCCGCAGTCCAACGCCAATAACGCCGTCGGCATAGCCGACATTACCGGCATGGCGGCCAAGGGTGTGCTGGTGGGCCTGGGAACGGATGCCATGACCGTGAGCATGCTGGAGGAGGTGCGCGCGGCCCTCTGGCTGCAGCATCTGAAGCGGGACCCGGCGCAGGGCTTCCTGGAAGCGGCCCAGGCGCTGCTGGTGAACAACGCCAAAATAGCCAACCGGGCCTTCAAAGGCCTGGGCGAGTTGAAGGAAGGCTTCGCCGCCGACCTGGCGATAATGGATTATCTCCCCCCCACGCCCATGGACGCGTCAAACTTCTACGGCCATTTGATCTTCGGCATCAGCCAGAGCGCGGTGGATACCACCATAGCCGCCGGCCGCGTCCTGATGGAAGGGAAGAAGCTGAAACTGGATATAGACGAGAAGGAAATCGCGGCCAAGTCCCTGGAACTTGCAAAGAAGCTCTGGAAGAAGTTCTAGCACACACAAATTCTTCACATCGAGGTTATAGGGACAGTCGAATTACTACAAATTATCCCAGGAGTTTTACCGGTCAGCAGGCTATTGCGTCAGGAAAAGGTCTTTCGTAACGGTATAGCGGCCGGAAAGCCAGCCTACCACCTCGCGCGCGGCCTGGGCGGTGTCGTTCTCGCGCGACTCCAGGAAGGCGGAGTAATCATCCGTCAAAGCCCCTTTCTCCTCGAAGGTAAGGGCGTCCAGCCCTTTGTCCATGAAAGCCGGCAGGTCCCTCTCCAGCAACAGGGTCAGCTCGCGGCAGGTAACCATATCGGCGGCTTTCCTGAAAGCCTTGGCGGGATTATAAGCCTCGCCCTGCTCGTAGCTGGCTTTAAGCGTGAGGAGGACGATCTTTGAAAGCGCGGCCTGGTTCATGGGATTTACGGCGTGGGCCTCCAGCAAACTGCCCATCTCCGCGGGCCGGCCCGTCACAGGCCGCAGGTGCAGGAACTTGCACATACGTGGTCCGTCGTTGACCGGGTAGTTGTCCCACAGGAAAGGCTTGCGGCCCAATTTCGCCGAGGTCGCGCCGAGCTGCTCGGCGCTGTAGGACTTGGAGCAGACCTGCTCGCCGGTCCAGAACATGCTGACTTTCTTGTCCAGCTCCTTGCCCAGCTTCTCCAGGTAGCCCTCCGGCATTTTGCCGAAAAGTTTTTCCAGCGCCGGGTCCGCGGAATAATAGGTGGGGCAGAAAACGAACTGTTTGGCGTTGGAGCGCGCGGCTATCCAGTTGACTATCTCTATCTGCTTGTCCGCCAGGCCGGGCAGGTCTCCCTTCATATCGTCCATCAGGATGCCGAGCTTGTTCACGCCTATGCGGTTGAACACGTCCAGGCGGCGTTGGAGCAACTTCTTGACCTCGAGGTCGAAAGGGGCGAGGTAGATCTCGTAAGGACTGAACCCGACGCCGAATTCCATGCCGGCGGAGTGGTATTGTCCCGCCAGTTTCGCCAGCTTTTCCTCCAGGCTCTTAGGGAAAGGCTCGCGCCATTTCTTGCGCAGATAGCCGTCCGCCTTGGGCGCGTAAATATAGAAGGAGAACCCGTGTTTTTTAAGGAAGCCGGCGTAATCCACCCGTTCGCCCCAGCTCCACTGCTCTCCGTAAAAACCCTCGATAACTCCCAGTTTAGTGTTCATTAGTTTCCTTCGGCCTAGAATTTACCGGAAATGATCGAGGAGATGCGGCCCTCGGCTTTCTTCGCCAGGGGGTTATCCGGGTACTTGTCCAGTATTTTCTGGTAATACTCCCTGGCTTTTTCGCCGTCTTTCACCTTGCTGTAAACTTCCCCGGCGGCAGAGAGCGCCCTGGGGGCCTGCGGGTCAGCCTCATACTCGGCGGCTATTCTGTCGTACATTTTGACTTCGCCTTCCGCGTCCTTGAGGTCTTTCCTGTAGATCTCGGCCGCCAGGAGAAGGGCGTCGATGCATTTAACGCTTTCGCCCTTGTACTTGTCGGCGAGCCTGTTAAGGACGGCCACGGCTTCCGGGAACTTCTTAAGGTTCTCGCGCAGCACTCGCGCCTCGGCCTTGTAGGAATTCAGGGCCTCCGGTTTGTCCGGGTAAAGCTCTATTATCTTCCCGTAGATCTCCACGGCGAGCTCGTATTTACTCTGCCTTTCAGCGAGGGCCGGCAGGCGGCTGTAGGCCGCCCAGGCCTCGTCGGCGCCGGGGAAAGAGGCCGCGATGTCGCGGTAGGCTTCTATAGCCTTGTCGTATTCTTTCAGATTATCGGCCAGCAGGCCGGCCAGGGACAGCTTCGCCCGGGCCAGGAGCGCGCTGGAGGGGTACAGCTGTATCATTTTCTCGCAGTCCAGCCTGGCGGCGAGGTACTTGCCTTTTTTCCGGTGCAGGTCGGCCAGCGCCAGCCGCAGCAAGTCGCTCTTCGCGAAATCAGGGAACCTGTTGAAAAAAGCGCGGAATTCGGCCGTCAGCGGCTCGTAATAAGCTTCGCCGGCCTGCGCGGAGAGCTTCTCGAGCAGCGAGGAGACGTTCACGGCGGCATCGCGCGCTTCGGGGAGCACGGCGGCGTCTTCAAGAGCAGGGCGGTGCTTCTTGTCCGCCTTCGCCGCCACGATCCCGGTGAAAAGTTTCCTGGCGTCTTCCAGGGAGACGCCCTGGGGATAGACCTGGAAATACTTAAGCAGGCCGATCAGCGCGAATTTATAGTCTCCAAGCTTGTGATGGAGAACGGCTTTCAGGAACTGGGCTTCCCCGGCGTTCGGATTTTCCGGGTTGCGGGCCAGCCAGTCTTCCAGCTGCGGCAGGGCCAGCTCCAGTACGCCCTCTTCCTTGTCCTGTGCGGCGGCTTTCAGAAAATCCCATTCCGCGGCCGCCGACGAGGCCGCCTTGGACGGGGCTTTGGGCGCGTTTGCCTTCTGCGCGGCTGACGGCAGGGCGCAGGCCAGCGCCAGGATAGCCGTCAGACAGAGGGGGGTCGGTTTAGTCATTTTATTCTCCAGCTGCTGCGCAACATTAAGTTTGCGATGTAAAAAACATCCGCGTTCTTAAACCTGAACTACGGTTATACCGTTATAGTCGAGCCAGTCCAGCGAAAGCGGGCTTACGATGGAGTTGGCCGGAACCTGAACGTTTTTTGCGCCGGGCTTATAGACCCGGCGGAGCTCCCAGTCGCTGATAAAGACCCTCTTTTTAGTCCCTGGCGATTTTTCCGCCAACGGCGCCGCCCCCCCCGGTTCGCGGGAGAGGTGCTGCATTATGAGGTCTTCGACTGCGCCCTTGGTAAGCATATAAGTAGCTGGACAGCTAGTCAGCTGGACGGCTAAAATACAGACTTCATTAAAAAGCTGCCTAGCTGTCTAGCCGCTTAGCTGTTTTAGCTGACTTTTACCGAGATCTTCGCCAGGTACTTGTCCAGTTCGTCGGAGGGGCGCGGGATCACATGCATCCCTACCAGCTCCCCGGCTTTCTGGGCGGCGGCGGCGCCGGCTTCTACGGCGGC
>CAMTWW010000153.1:0-3177 GCA_947085555.1 uncultured Elusimicrobia bacterium
GGGGGATTTGATGGTGTTAAGCACGGCGTTGAGCGTGGTGGTCTTGCCGGAGCCGGTGGGGCCGGTCAGGAAGATAAGGCCGTTGGGGGCCGAAGCGGCCTTCAGAAAGTCCTCCATTTGGCGCGGCTCGAAGCCGATGATCTTGACGTTAAGTTCCACCGAGCCGCGGTCCAGGATACGCATGACCAGCTTTTCGCCGAAGACCGTGGGGCAGACGCTTACGCGGATTTCGATGATGCGGTTCTGGTATTTTATGGAAAAGCTGCCGTCCTGCGGCAGGCGCCGCTCGGAGATGTCCAGCTTAGAAAGGATCTTGACGCGCGAGATCATGGCGTCCACCAGGTCCTTGGGCGGGGCGCTGCGCTCGTAAAGCACGCCGTCGATGCGCAGGCGCAGGGAGACCTTCTCGTCGAATTTCTCCAGGTGGATATCGCTGGTTCTCTCGCTGATGGCCTGCTTCATAATGGCGTTCACCAGCTTTATGGACTGGGCGCCCTTGGACTCGCCTATGATGACCTTGTCCAGGTCCAGCTTGCCGTCGGGGGTGATGACGTCGGTGTCCGAAGTCTCCCCCCCGCCTTTGCCGTCCAGCGCCTTGTCCAGCACTGTGTCGATCATGTTGGACTGCCCCTGGTAGAAGATGTCTATGACCTTCAGGATCTGGGCCTTGGTGGAAATAAAGGGCTGCACCTCCATGCCGGAGACCAGTTTCACATTGTCCAGCATCATTATATTGGTGGGGTCGGTCAGGGCCACGGCCAGGGTATTATTCTCTATGAACAGGGGGATTACGGCATTGTCGCGGGCGAATTTTTCGGGGATGTACTTCTCCAGGCCCTGGGTTTTTTCGGGATTGAGGATCTGGTTTTCCCTGGAGGCGTAAGGAATGCCCAGCTGTTTTCCCAGCGCCTGCGCTACCTGCTCCTCGGAAACGTAGTGAAGCTTGACCAGCGCCTCGCCTATCAGGCAGCCCTGCTGAGCCTGGAACTTCAGCGCCTTCGCCAGCTTTTCTTCGTCGATCCATTTAGCCTGGACCATTATTTCGCCGAGGAGTTTATGTGCCATAAGATTAGGGTAGAGGGTTCAGGGTCAGGGTAGAGGGTTTAGGGTTTAGGGTTCAGGGTAGAGGGTTTAGGGTTTAGGGTTCAGGGTTTAGGGTTTAGGGTCAGGGACAAGGGAGTTCTTTATTTACTCTACCCTCTACCCTCTACCCTGAACCCTCTACCCTCTACCCTTTTTTAGTCCACCAGTATCGTCGGGGTTATGAAAATCACCAGATCGGTGTTGGTCCGCCTGGAGCTGACGCTGGTGAACAGCCAGCCGAGTATCGGGATATAGCCCAGGAGCGGGACCTTCTTTATGGTCTTGCTCTCGGTGGAGGCCAGCATGCCGCCTATCACCACGGTCTGCCCGTTCTTCACGCGCACCATCGTAGAGGCGCCGCGGCTGACCGAGTCGTAGACAGCCTGTCCCTGGACGGTTATCGCGGAGGCTATAGCGTCGGAGTAGGAGGGCTGCACTATCATGGTGATGAAGCCTTCCTTGTTGACCTGCGGGGTGACTTTCAATACCAGGCCGATGCGGCGGCGCTCCACGCCGGTGGAGGAGGAGCCAGCTGAACCTCCCGCTGAGGAAACGGTGCTCTGCGTACCCATAGCCGCGTCCCTTGAAATAGCTATAAGAGCGGTCTTGTTGTTCATGGCCACTATCTTGGGCTTGCCCAGGTAGCGCCCCTCGCCTTTCGAGATGAGGGCGCGGAAGATGGCCTGGAGTTGGGCCAGGCTGAAGATACCGTAAAAAACGCCCTTGGAGCTCTGCTGGCCGCTGGCGAAGATGGGGTCTATGCTGCCGCCGCCCCCGCCGCCTTCACTCTCGCCGATGTCGGTGGTTTTCGGGAAAAATTTCTTCCACTCGTCCCCGGAGAAGAAGCCGGGACGCAGGCCGTAGTCGGTCAGGCGCGCGGGCCCGGCGAAATAGGCCATCTCGCCGCGCGAACCGCCCCACTCTATGCCTAGCTCGTTAGTGCGGTCGGTGTTTATCTCCACTATCTGGGCCTCTATCAGTATCTGCGGGGCCTTTTTGTCCAACTCGGCTATGATCTGCTCCACCTGGGGGAAAACTTCCGGCACGTCCGTTACGATAAGCGTGTTGGTACGCGGGTCGGTTTCCAGCCTCCCGTTCTTCTTTGAGAGCACGCTGCGCACGATATTTATAATGGAGATGTCGCTTTGCTGCACGCCGCCCGGCTGGCCGCCCTGTTGTTCCTGCTGGCCGCCCTGCTGGCCACCCTGCTGGCCGCCCTGCTGGCCGCCCTGCTGGCCGCCGCCTGAGGACACATCCGGGGAAGTTATGGAAGCTATCTCTTCGCCGATAGAGCCGATAGGTATCAGCGGGATATAGTTCAGGGTATAGATCTTGGTTATCAGGTTCGGCATCTCGGCCGAACGCTTCTGGACCACGTATGTATTGCTTTTTCCTATACGCTGGTAGGTAAGGCCTTTCACGCGCAGCAGCAGTTCCAGGGCTTCGCGCACGGTGGTCTTGCGCAGAAAAACGGTTATGGTCTTGGCCTCGACGCCCTCGGTGATGATGAAGTTGACTTTGGACTGGGCGGAAACCACGTCCAGGAAGGTGGAGAGCGGAGCTCCCTTGAGCCGGATCGGGCCTATCTTGCGGTCAAGCGGGGAGACGGATTCCACGTCCTCGTACATCGGCGCGTCCTTGGAAGGGGCGCCGCCTATATTGACGGATTCTATAGGCGAACCAGGGGTAGTCCCCTGAGGCATCGTAAAGGGAGGCGGAGAATCGGAGCCGCCGTCCAGTATGGGCCCGCCCTCCTCGCCGCCGGGGCCCTGCAGGTCCTGGGCGAAATCCTTATCGGCGGGAGCGTCCTGGGAGAAAACCCAGGCCGCCGGAAAGAGCAGTTGCTCGAAAGCCAGCGTGAACACAAGTAAAATTCTCAAGCTCTTCATAACACCTCCGTCCTAATGCTATTATACAATAATCCGCTGCAACTACTCAGGTTGTTTAGGCTGTAAGCAGTTGGACTATCGGCTAAGAATCTGATTTGACTAACAGACTAATAGCCTATCCCGCAGCCTACTTCAGTACCTTCCTGAACTTCTTGCCTTTGTATTCGGCTATGATGTAGTCGGCGCCGATCTTAAGTATCTTAAC
>CAMTWW010000154.1:0-4651 GCA_947085555.1 uncultured Elusimicrobia bacterium
AATTAGGAATCAGCGTCCCCCCAATTTATGATCAACCTTATTGTCATCACACACGGCGAATTCGGCGCCTATCTTATAGAGGCGGCCGAGGGCATAGTCGGCCTGCAGTCGGCGGGGCTGAAAAACGTCTCCATCTCGCCGCGAATGACGCTTGAGCGGGTCAAGGAAGCCATCTCCTCGGCCATAACGGAAATGCGCTCGGAAGACGGGCTGATCTTCCTGATAGACATGCCGGGCGGCACCCCGATGAACGTGGTGCTCCCGATAGCCAGGGATATCCGGAAATGCGCGGTTATCTGCGGGGTGAACATCAATATGATGACCTCCGCTTTCGCCTACAGGCAGTCGCTGGACTTCGACCGGCTTTCGGCCAAAATAATCGAAGATGGGCGCAAGGCTATCTGCGAGGTCAAGAGCCTCCTGATGAAGAAGTGACCTATGATCATTCTATACAGGGTTGACGACAGGCTGGTCCACGGGCAGGTGGTGGAGGGCTGGGTCCCGCTGCTGCACGCCGAGGAACTGGCCGTGGTTTCCGACGAGATAGCCGGGGACGAGATGCTGCTCACCATCATGCGCTTCGCCACGCCGGAGGGCGTGGACCTGAAGGTGATGACGGTGGCCGAGGCTGTCGCCTACCTGCCGGGGGCGGAAAGTTCCGCGCGCAAGGTTCTGCTCCTTCTGCCCGGCCTGGCCGAGGCCGTTACGCTGATGGAGAAGGGTTTTAAAATACCGTCGCTCAATATCGGCGGCATGCATTACTCGGCCGGCAAGAACCTTTCCATAGGCAAGGCCATTTTCCTGAACGACCAGGACTGCGCGGCGCTTAAAGTCCTTTCCGCCGCCGGCATAGCTATAGAAGGAAGGGGCGTCCCCTCGGACACCCCGCTTAACCTGATGGAAGCGATAGCATAAAACTGGAGATACGCCCGCTGTGATAACCGCCCTCAAGGTCTTTCTTTCCGCCGCGCTGTCCGGCCTGCTGGGCCTGGACTCGGTGCAGGCGGGGCAGTTCCTCCTGTCGCGCCCAGCTTTTGTCGGCCCGGTCCTGGGCTGGCTGAACGGCTGCCCGATCGAGGGCGCGCGCATTGGGATACTGCTGGAACTGCTCTATATAGATTTCATCCCGCTGGGCGGCGTAGTGCCTCCGAGCGGCACGGCCGCGGCCGCCGCGGGCGTGCTAGCGCACTCCGCCGGCGGGCTGCCGCCTTCGCTCGCTTTCTTCCTCGGCCTGGCGGCGGGACGGGCTTTTGCGCCGTTGGAGTACAGGCTCAGGGCTGCGCGCTCGCCCTGGAGCGCGGCCATGGAGGAGCAGGTGAAAGCCGGCGACTTCTCACTGCGGCGCTGGCTGGCCAAAGCCATGCTTATCGAGAACGCCGTCATGGCGGCCTATATCATCTGCTGGACGGCGCTGGCGGCCGGCCTGGCTTATCTGCCCGGTTTAAGCAGAGTTTATCCCGGTACGGATTTCGCCTATTCGCTCATGCCCTGGCTGGGGCTGAGCGGCCTGTATTTCAGGTTCAGGACGCAGGTGTATAAGAAAGGCTAAAAAACGGCTATGGAGTTGATAAGTCGATAGAGTTGATAAGTTGATAGAAGTTGATAAGTTGATAGAGTTGATAAGTTGATAGAGTACTCAGTCAACTTGTCAACTTGTCAACTCTATCAACTTGTCAACTAAAGTTCAGCAAAGGAATTGTTTGATGTTTCTAAGGATGTTCTTACGGTCGTTTTTTATACAGGCGGGGTGGAACTATGAAAGGTTCCAGAACCTCGGCTTCGCTTTTTCCCTGCAGCCGGCGCTGGAGAAGATCTACCCGGACAGGGAAAAGCTGAAAGCCGCCCTGCTCAGGCATCTGCAGCTTTTTAATACCCAGCCCTATATGGCCTCTTTCGTGCTGGGCAATATGGCCGGCCTGGAGGAGAAGGCCGCCGCCGCCCCCGACCCGGAAGCCCGGCTCAAGAGCCTGCCCGGGGTAAAGCAGGCGCTGGCCTCAAGCTATGCTTCGATTGGGGACAGGATCTTCTGGGGCAGGCTCAAGCCGATGACTACGCAGCTCTGCCTGCTGGTCTGGGCCGCCGGAGGTTTTTACGGCTGGCTTTTTACCGGCCTGGATACGCCTGTTTCCATGGCGCTGCTGCTGGCCGGGCCCCTGACCGGCATAGTTCTTTATTCAGCGTTCGCGGTTTACTGGCGCTGGCGCGGGCTGAAGGCCGGCTATGCCTGCGGCGGGGAAGCCTCCTGCGGCCTGGACTGCGCGGACTGGCCCAGGCTTACGCGGGTACTCAGTACGGCGGGCTTCCTGATGTCGGTGGCCATAGTGCTGCTGGCTTTCGGCATGCTGGCGGCTTTGAACAGCGGCGGCGAACGCTCCGCTGACCTGGTTTTGAAAATATGCCTGCCGTTCGGGGTGCTGGCGGTGCACCGCGCGGCCAGGGCTTTGGGGAGATCCGTTTTTTTCGCGGCCGGGCTGCTGCTGGCTGTATCCGTGCTGGCTTTTAGTATTTTTAACCTTCAGCCGTTCAAACTCTGCTTATGATAAAGAAAGACATACCTATAGTTAACGAACTCGGCATACACGCGCGGCCGGCGGGCATGATAGCCAACACCTCTTCGCGTTTCGCCTGCGAGATAAAGCTGGTGAAGGACGGGATGGAAGTGAATGCCAAGAGCATCATGGGCATTATGACGCTGGCGGCCGGCAAAGGCAGCGTCATAGAGGTGACGGCGAAGGGCAAGGACGAAGCCGCGGCGGTAGCGGCCATAGCGGATCTTTTTACCCGGAAGTTCGACGAGGATTGAGAGCAAATATGCTTATAAAAAAAGGTGTACCGGCGAGCCTGGGCATAGCCATAGGCAAGGCGCATATCGTTAAGGAGGAGAATATCCTTATCGAGCAGAAGGAAATAGCGCCGGAGAAACTTAAGGCCGAGGTTAAGCGCTTCAAGGAGGCGCTGGAAAAGACCAGGCAGGACCTGGACGTCATCCGCACCAAGATCCTGAACGTGCTGGGGAAGAACCACGCCAAGCTGATAGACGCCCACCACCTGATCCTGCAGGACCCGCTGATCACCAAGGAAGTGCCCAAGCTCATCATGTCAAAGCGCATGAACGCGGAGTTCGCCCTCTCCGAGGTCCTGGACAAGGCTGAGGAGCAGTTCGAGAAGATAGACGACGAGTTCTTCCACGAGAGGAAGCACGACGTCTTCGACGTGGGTAAAAAAATAATCTCCAACCTGGTGAACAGCGAGAAGACCTCGCTGAAGGACCTCAGGGAGCCGGTCATCATCGTCGCGCACAACCTCTACCCTTCCGACACGCTGCATATCCGCGAGTCCAACAAGGTGCTGGGCTTCTGCATGGACCTGGGCTCCAAGTCCAGCCATACCGCCATTTTCGCCCAGAGCATGGGCATCCCCGCCGTGGTCGGCCTCTCCGATATCAGCCGCCAGATCCAGAGCGGCGACAGCCTGGTGGTGGACGGCGAGCAGGGCATGGTGATAATTTCCCCTACTCCGGAGATTATCGCGAAGTACAAAGCGCGCAAGGAAGAGCTGCAGAAGCAGGAGCACTATTTCCACCGCCTGAAGGGTCTGCCGGCCACCACGCGCGACGGCCACAAGATAAGCCTGCTGGCCAACCTGGACTCCGCCGAGGACGCGCCCGAGCTGCTCGCGGTCAAAGCCGAAGGAGTGGGCCTTTACCGCACCGAGTTCCTTTACATGAACCGCGACTCCGTGCCCTCGGAAGAGGAGCAGGTCAAAGCCTACGCTTCCGTGGTGAAGGCCGCGCCGCATCTGCCGCTTACCATCCGCACCGCCGACATCGGCGGGGACCGCGCCACCCAGCTCGGCATAAAGGGGCTCAAGGACGAGCGCAACCCCTTCATGGGCTTCCGCGGTATACGTCTTTTTATCAAGTATCCGGAACTGCTCAAGACCCAACTGCGGGCCATCTACAAGGCCAACACCGAGGGCAATATCAAGGTCATGATCCCGATGCTTTCGTCCCTGGACGAGCTGCTGACGGTGAAGCGCGTCGCGCAGGATGTGAAGACCGAACTGGCCGAGGAGGGCTTTACGCTCAGGAAGGAGCCCGAGTTCGGAGTGATGGTGGAGATCCCCGCCGCGGCGATCATACTGGATTCGCTCCTGAGCGAGATAGACTTCGTCTCCATAGGCACCAACGACCTGGTGCAGTATACGCTGGCGGTGGACCGCATAAACCAGTACGTTTCCGAGCTGTACGAACCCTTCCACCCGGCCGTTCTGCGCCTTATAAATCTCGTGGTGCAGACCTCCCATAAGAAAGGCAAGCCGGTAAGCGTCTGCGGCGAGATGGCCTCGGACCCCTTCGCCATACCGCTGCTGGTGGGAATGGGCGTGGACGTGCTCTCCGTGCCCCCGAAGATCTACCTGCGCGCCAAGTACGCCGTCAGGGCCATGAACTTCGAGAAATTCTCCGGAATAGCGCAGCGGGCGCTGAGCCTGCCTACCGCCGAAGAGATCCGCCGGCTGGTGGAGGAAGAGGTGAAGTAAAAAAGCGGCAAGTTGATAAAGTTGACTGAGTTGACTGAGTTGACTGAGTTGACTGAGTTGACTAAGTTGACTGAGTACTCTATCAACTTATCAACTTATCAACTTATCAACT
>CAMTWW010000155.1:0-2371 GCA_947085555.1 uncultured Elusimicrobia bacterium
TAAGTTCGTGAATGTGTTGGAGCGGGAATCCGGCCGGGGATTGCGGCCATCAGTGGGATGCCCGGATTAGATAAATAGGTCGCTGTCCCCTATTTCCCCCCCTATTTCCCCTCGAAGACCTCTGGAACGGCTACCCCGAAGAAACCAACGCCCCCTACGGCCTGGCCAAAAGGATGCTCCTGGTGCAGTCCAAGGCCTAGCACCAGCGGAGCGAGACATTCTAAACAAAACTCCGCATTTTTCCTGACACCCCTTGATATTAATCCTATTATGACTTATACTATTCATATATGAATACGGTAAATCAAGCCTTTGGCCGACTGCTGCGGCATAAGCGGGGGGAATTGAAACTCTCTCAGGCCGGGTTCGCCGCTAAGCTTCAATGGCCGCAGACTACCGTTTCGCGCGTAGAGCAGGGGCAGCGCGGCGTAACCCTCCTTGAGCTCCTCGCGGTGGCCGGGGCCTGCCGCTGCTCTGCCGCCGATCTGCTTGGTGAGCTGGGCGGGCTTACTGTTAACTCCGCCCGTAACCAGGCTCCCGCAGAACAGCAGGCTTTCACTCCGGGTTTCAGCGTCGCTTTTGCAAGCGAGGAGGCAATGCTTGCCCAATTAGCCCGCTACGGGGTCAGATTCCTCGGGACAGAAACCCGGCCGGCCTTCGTCACCCTTCCGGTAGAAGAGGTTCTTTTGGCGGCTCTGCATTTCTCTAATGAACCGCGCCTTTTTGAAGCGCTCCCGGCATTGGTGCTTAAGAACGCACCTTGCCTTGATTGGAACAAGCTGCTTTCCGGCGCCTATACTTTTCACCTGCAGAATCGCCTCGGCATGGTTGTTTCTGCCGCGCTTCAACTGCAGACTGTAACAACCTGCGTTGATAAAAAGGTATGGGCCATGCTCCAGGCTGCGCATGACACTCTGGCTGATGCAAAGCTTGATCATGAAGAGTTCGTTGGGCCGCGGCCGAAGACGGCTGAAGCTTTAGCTTTATTGCGCAGCCGTACTCCCGGCTGGCTGAGCTTCTGGCATGGTACGGGCTCCGGTGATCTAAAATCCTTTCAGCGCTATCTTCCTCTATGAAACAACCAAAAGAACAAGAATTTATAGAGTTCTTCCGGGACATAGATGATCGTCTGGGTAAAGAGCCCCTTGCCGGAAAAATAACCCTTTATATCTTTGGCGGGGCGGCTGCTGTTATCGCGTACGGTTCCCGGCGTGCGACCCTGGATATTGACGCCTATATTGAGGACCGCGCCATTAAGAGTAAACTTCTGAGCTGGGCAGGCCAGGACTCGGAATTGGAAAACAAACACGGGCTTTATCTGCATAGCGCGAATACAGAACTGATGCTTGTTGAAAGTCCTGACTGGAAGGAACGCAGTATCGAGATCCTGCGCGGTAAATTTAAGCACGTTCAAATTATGGCCCTGGGCAAGGAAGACCTGATCCTGAGCAAGCTAAGCCGCTATAACGACCGTGACCGCGAAGACATTCAGTTTATCTTCGGCAAATATAAAATAGATCCGCGGAAACTTATTAAGTACTACAAATCCGCCCGCCAGTATTTTGTCGGAAACCTGGAAACGCTAGATACCACTTTTAATATCGTCCTGAAGGAATATTTAGGCCTTAAGCCCCGCTCTTTCTGAGCTCTGTGGCAGATCCCTCTCCCAAGCCCTGCCCAATGTATCCCCTTTATCTTTCGCTACATTCGCCTCAATTGCTACAATATAGATATAAATCAAGGCTCGGGTTGCATAGCCGTTAGTTTCTTTTGATTCCCGACCCTCGATTCTCGATTCTTATATGGATTTATCAAAAAAACGCATAATGCTCACCGGCGGCGCCGGGTTCCTGGGCTCCTTCGTAGCCGAAAAGCTCAAAGCCCGCGGCTGCAAAGACATCTTCATCCCCAAAGAGCAGGACTACGACCTGACCAAAGCCGCAGCCATAGAAGCCGCCTTCAAAGCCTCAAAACCCGACATCGTCATCCACCTGGCCGCCCACGCCTACCCCAAGTTCGCACCCATCCCTTTCAAAGAGGATGACCTCTGGAACGGCTACCCCGAAGAAACCAACGCCCCCGGAGGTAATTCCATCTTCCTCCTCCCAGTAAACCTCTACGGCCCCGGGGACAATTTCAACCCCGGCTCCTCCCACGTGATCCCCACCCTTATAAAAAAATGCGTGAAAGCCGTAAAAACCGGCGCTAAAGGCATCCCCGTCTGGGGCACCGGCTTTGAAATATCTATAAAAGACCTTGTTAATCTCATAGCCAAACTCACCGGCTTCAAAGGCAACCTTGCCTGGGATGCCTCCTGCCCCGGCGTATGTTAGTACAGTTCGAAGCGTTCGATCTTCATAGGACCCCCTAA
>CAMTWW010000156.1:0-1826 GCA_947085555.1 uncultured Elusimicrobia bacterium
CTCCGGCAACGGTCTGGCCCGCAATCTCTATATCCCGCTCAATTTCGACGCCGCCCTCGAGGGGCTGCTGAAATGGAGCCCGCGCAAGATAGATGCCGGGCTTGCGAACGGCCGGCCCTTTTTCTGCGCGGCCGGGGTCGGCCTGGACGCCGAGGTGGCCCACAATTATAATTCGCAAAGCAGCCGGCGCGGCATACTCCCTTATGTCTGGCACGCGGCCAGGCGCATCCTCGCCTACAAGCCCGCAAAAGTCGCCGCCACCGTAGACGGCCGGCGGCTGGAGCTCCTGTCTCTGGTTAACGGCGTGCTCAACGGCGTGCAGTACGGCGGGGGCGCCAGGATAGCGCCCGGGGCTTATATAGACGACGGCCTGCTGGACCTCGTATCTATCAAAAGCGCCTCTCTCCCGCGCCTCCTGGCGGCCGTCCCCGCCCTGTTCCGCGGCACGCTGAACAAACAGGAGGACATCTATTCCTCTTTCCAGGGCAGGGTCATCGAGCTGGATTGCGGCGGGGGCTCCTGGTACCATCTCGATGGCGAGGATTTTTATTCGCACGACGGGAAAATAAAATTCACCGCTCTGCCTTCAGTCCTCAAAGTTATCGCCCCCAAACAAAGCCTGCAGGGGTAGTAAGTTGTAAGGATTAAGTGATAAGGATTAAGCAATAAGAGCGGCCTCAGAAAAAACTTAATCCTTACTACTTAATCCTTAATCCTAAAAATATGCCTTTCCTTCCAGAGCTCACCCGCGAGGCCTCCCTTTTTGAAAGGCTCGACGGCGGAAAAGCCCGCTGCCTGGCCTGCGCGCACCGCTGCCTCACCGCCCCCGGAGGGGCCGGACGCTGCGGCGTACGGTTCAACGAGGGGGGGACGCTTAAGGCTCCCTGGGGCTATGTCTCCGGCGTCGCCCTGGACCCCATAGAAAAAAAACCTTTCTTCCATGTCCTGCCGGGCGCGCGCACGCTCTCCTTCGGGATGTTCGGCTGTAACTTCCATTGCGACTTCTGCCAGAACTGGCAGATAGCGGACCTGAAGGCTGGCGGCTGCGGCGTCCCTCTCAAAACTTCTCCGGAAGAACTGGTCTCGCAAGCCCTTGCCGCCGGCGCCAGAGCCGTGGTCTCCACCTATAACGAGCCGCTGATAACCGCCGAATGGTCCGCCGGGGTCTTTGCCGCCGCGAGGGAAAAAGGCCTGCGTACGGCTTTTGTTTCCAACGGCTACGCTACGCCGGAGGCTGCGGCCTTCCTTAAACCGGTCCTGGATTTCTGGAAGGTGGACCTCAAGTGCTTCAATGACGCGAATTACCGCAAGGTCTGCGGGGCGGAGCTCCCTAAAGTCCTGGACGGGCTGAAGCTGATACTGGCCTCCGGCTTCTTCGTAGAGGTCGTCACATTGGTCATTCCCGGCTTCAACGACTCCGACGCCGAGATCGGCGCTATGGCGGCTTTCCTGGCGGGGCTTTCAAAAGATATCCCCTGGCACCTCACCGCTTTCCACCCGGACCATCGGAGGATCGCTACCCCGCCCACGCCGCGGGAAACTCTTTACCCGGCCCGCGATATAGCGCGCGCCGCCGGGCTGCGCTATGTCTATCCCGGAAACGACAGGGGGGCCGGAGGACAGGACACCCTCTGCCCGGCCTGCGGCCTCGCGGTAATAACCCGGGAAGGATTTTCTGCGGGAAAGAACCTGCCTGGAAAAGGGGGCGCCTGCCCCTGCGGGCAAAAGATCCCCGGCGTCTGGGCTTAAATTACCTGAATATTAGGTAACTACTCAAGTAGACAGAATCCAGAAGTCAGAATTCAGAATGATCTGCGGCTTCTTAC
>CAMTWW010000157.1:0-8377 GCA_947085555.1 uncultured Elusimicrobia bacterium
TCGCTTCCGCGCCGGGTTTCGAGTCGGTCTCCGGCGGGCCGGTGACCGTGGCCGCGCTGGACATCACCGGCTTCAACCTGCCGGCGTTCAGGGAGGGCGGCGCCATACAGGGCACACTGTCCGTAACCGGCGACACCTCCGGCTTTGGCGCGCTGGCTGGCTCCACCGCGCCCATTAACGTGGGCATCACCGCCTGGTCGCCGCAGACGGCCTCGCAGAACCGCACCACGGTCAGGATCTCCTCCGCCCCCGCGTCCAGTTCTGCTCAGTACCTGCTTACCGGGCTTAAGCCGGGCAACAGCTATTACCTCTTTGCGGATATCTCCTATAACTCCGACGCGGCCTTCTACAGCCCCGGCGGCTTCCCCAAGACGGTCTTCATCTCCACGCAGGCGCAGACCGCCTCATTCAACTTCTCCTTCGCCAAGGCCAGCGGCGCCGTAACGGGCCTCATCCGCCTGCCCAACCCCATGGAAGAGATAGGCGCCCCGTCGCCCGACTTCACGCGCGCCGCGGTGAAGTGGCGCATAACCCGCTCCGACGACCCGCTGCGCGTGGGCAGGAGCTACGAGGTGGTCTCCTCAACGTCCCTCCCCGGTTTCCTTTGCGCCGGGCTTACAGCCTCCACCGGCACGGTGCCAGGCTGTGCGGCCGGCATCTCCAGCGCCACCTTCACAATGACCGGCCTGCGCACCGAAACGCTGGAGCTTACGGTCATATACGCCCCCACCGGCCTCAGCCGCACCGTAACGCTGGCGGCCGTCAACGGCTCCACTACGGCGGCCTCCATGGACGCGCGCGGCGACACCTACGCCATTACCGGCCGCATCATCAACCAGATCTCGGACCCGCTCTACAATACCAACGCCCTGGTGGCTCAGAACGCGCCCTTCCAGGCGTCCGAGGGCTACCCGTCGGACATTTCCTCCACCACCGCCCGCGTGGAGGCCATACGCAGGGATTTCGGCGAACTCTTCACGCAGGTTTCCACCACCGCCTTCGACGCGGCCAAGACCAGGGTGGGCGTATTGGACGCGGCCGGCAACTACGCCGTAACGGGCCTGCAGAACGGCGTGTACCTGGTGCGCACGCTGCCGCTGCGCGCCTACACCACCGGCCCGGTGCTGGTGCCGGCCGCGGAGCAGATCGTGACTGTAACCAATTCTTCGCGGACCGGTGTGGACTTTGCGCTGGCCGACGGCTTTACTGTTGCCGGCAGGGTGGCGCTGGCCGCCGGACTGTCCGACGCGCGCGCCCTGCGGCTTACGCTTAAGAACAGGCGTGGCGAAACGGTGAATACGGCCGACCTGCTGCTGGGCAACCCCGGCGCCGGCGTAGCCGCTTCGTCGGTGGAGTTCCTCTTTGAGCGCGTGCCCTCCGCCGCCTTCTACACCCTTGGGGTGGCGGACCTTTACGAGCCTGTTAAATACGCGGCCCGCCCCGTTACTTTCCCCGACCGCTCCATTTCGCCCGACGGCCTGCAGGGCGGCGTCTCCAGCCTGGAGCTGCTGCTCAAGCGCGCCGCCTTCATAACCGGCAAGCTGCGCGACGCCAACTCCGATTCCCTCATCACAGGCGACAACGCCGCGCTGCTCGCCCCCAACTTCCGCATCTACGCCCTGGCCAACCCCTGGGTGGACGGCGGCTACGTGGTGGCCACCTCCAGCATGGCCGGGCGCCCCATAGAGGCCGACGGCACCTTCCGCGTGGGACCGCTGGCCCCCGGCGTGGTTTACGACCTGCACCTCAGGCAGGACGCCTGGGACATGGCCTTCCTTAACGCCGGCAGCCAGAACTACGCGCCGGCCCTGGTGGCGCAGAGCTCGCTTTCGGAAGGCCAGGTGAAGGATGTGGGCATTGTGGGCCTTAACCAGGGCCAGTCCATACGCGGGGCCGTCTACGGGGCCTCCGGCGAGGGCCTGCCCAACATTACCATGACCGCCGTGCCGGCGCTGACGGATAAAACGGCCGCGGTAGAGACCCAGACGGCCGCCAACGGCAGCTATACGCTGTGGGTGTCCACCTACATTTCCCGCTATTTCGACCTGACCGCCGCGGCCAGGGCGGACAATCTTGCGGGGGCCGAGGGCGCGGCGTTCTACGGCAGGAAGACGCTGCGGGTGGACCTGCAGCGCTCCACTTCGGCCCACTTCACACTGGAGCCGCTGCTGGGCAAAGTGACGGGCCAGGTGCTTACCGCCGATGGCGGCGCGCTGTCGTACCCTTTCGGCGGCCAGAAGGGCTTCCCGGCCGCCGCAGTCTATATGCAGCGCGCCGGCATAGTGCCCTCCCTCAGCCAGATGGGAGACATACTGGCCATGACCGGGTCCGGCGGCGGTTTTGAGGTGCCCGGCCTGCTGCCCGGCGCTTATTCACTTAACGTCGTCAGCCTGGGCTATGTGGTGTACACCTCCAGCGTCTCGGTGACCACAGGCACGGCTTCTGCGGGGGGCATAACGCTGGCGCGGGGCGCCTCGGTGTTCGGCGGGCTCAGGAAATCCGACCCGGATTCCCCGACCGGCTACTCCTGCCCCAGCGACCAGGAAGTGGGCGGCATAGCGGCCGCCGACGACGACTTTAGCGAATACCTTACCGGCATGGTGGAGACCGACGCCGCCGCCCGCACGGTCTGCGCCTACGAGATAACCGGCTTCAAGCCGGGGCGGTCCTACCAGATAGCGCTGCGGGGCGTTTCCGGCGGAGAGACCGGCTTCCCGTCCGAGGGCGCGGTCTCGTTCGAGGCGCAGGAATCCACTTCGGCCAAGCGGGTCAACCTTACCTACCGCGCGCCGTCGCCGGAATGCCTGCCCACGTTCAAGTACCTGGGCAACGACCAGATACAGCTTAAGTTCCGCTGCAACAAGGCCCTGCGCAACGAGACCGGCCTGGACAACGACCTGAACTACATACTCCGCAAGACCACTTACACCTCGGGCGGGGCGCCCCTGGCGGCTCCCGACGGCGCCGGAGAATTCCTGGGCAGCGACAAGAAGCTGCTTGACGGGCGCAGGAACCTTACCGCCGTCTACCGCCCTGCGGCGGGAGAAGCCAGGTTCAGCGTGCGGCTGAACGGCTACACCGCGGACCTTAACCCCTCCACCGGCGGAAATTACCTGCTGGACCAGGTGTACGACTTCTACACCGCGGTGGACGCCTCCAAGTCGAAGAGGATTGACAACATGCAGGGCGGAAAGCTGGAGATGGAGGCCGAGGATAGCGACGAGAAGATAGAGAATACCTCCGTCGCCGTGCCGCCGGGCGCTTTTGTGGCGGAAGGCGCGGCGGCGGCGCAGCCGGGCACCTCGGTGGAGTTAGGTATAAACAAGGGCAAGACCAAGGAGCAGGTTAAGGTTAAAGCTCTTTCTGCCGGCGTGCCGGACGACGGCCGCCTGCGTTCCTCCGCCGCCTTCCCGCCCAATATGGCTGCGGCCATGAGCGCAATCCGCGACGGCCGGGTGGAGGGCTTCGCGCCGCAGGCCGCAGGGGCGGCCTCCCAGGTGACGCCGTTCAGCGCTTTCTACGATATCTTCCTGCCGCTGGGCATCAAGCGCGAGCTCAAGGAGAAGGCGCGGCTCACGATTTCCTATGACGCGGCGCTGTCCACCTCGGCGGCGGCCACCAACCTCAATATCTGGTATTTCAACCCGGCAACGCAGCGCTTTGAGCTGGAGGCGGAAGGCAAGGAGATAGACACCATTAACCATACTATCTCGGCGCTGGTGGACCACTTCTCCACCTTCGTCGTGCTGGCCTCGTCGCCCATTTACACCTCTACCACGCCGTACGGCGGCGCGCAGATAGAGGTGTTCAACTTCCCCAACCCTTTCAACCTGGAGACCAAGACCCGGTCGCTTAATCTCAACGCCGGCGGCGGCAGCTACACCACCGGCGCGGTGCAGGTTACCACCAGGGGCACAATAATAAGGGTGGGCGTGCCGCGCGGCGTCTCCGGCAACGGTAAGCTGCGCGTTTACACGCTGGCGGGCGAGCTGGTGCGGGAATACGACTGCGGCTGGCTGGACGGCGCGGCGGGAGTTTCCGGATCGGGCACCTACTACTATTTCGAATGGGATGGCCGCAACTCGGCCGGGCGCGAAGTGGCCAGCGACGTTTACTTCGGCGAGATCATCATAGGCGGCAAGCATAAATTCTGGAAGATGGCCGTGGTGAAGGACCCTAAATACAGATGATACTGAACCGCGTTAAATTCTTATCGGGCCTGGCGGCGGCCCTGCTGGCCGGCCTGAGCGCCGCTACGGCCGCAGCGGGCAGCAACACGGGCACCAGCGCCGCACAGTTCCTTAAGATAGGGGCGGGCGCGCGCGCCGCCGCCATGGGTGAGGCGCAGTCGGCGCTGGCCGACGATGTTTTTGCGGCCTATTATAACCCTGCCGGCCTGGCGCTGATAAAGCAGCCCATGATGGGCGCCGCCCACGCGCAGTACGTGCAGGGTGCGGGCTACCAGTACGGCGCCGTTGCGCTGCCGCTGGAGGGCAGCCGCGGCGTGCTGGGCCTGGCCATAGCCAACCTGGGCGTGAGCGACCTGGAGCGCCGCACGCAGGACACCGACCTGCCGGTGGGCTTTTTTGACGCCTCCAATTTTTCCTACGCGCTGTCCTACGGCAGGCATATAACGGACAGGCTTTGCGCCGGGGCCAGCGGCAAGCTGGTCAGCGTCACTATAGACGACGTTTCGGGCAGCGCCCTGGCGGTTGACGCCGGAGTGCGCTACGAGCCCGACCTTATACTGGATTTCCCGGTCTACGGCGCCTTCACTGTGCGCAATATGGGTTCAAAGCTTAAGCTGGGAACCGGCAGGGACCCGCTGCCCTCGGCTATAGTGCTGGGAGCCGCGGCCAGGCCGCGGCCCGACCTGGCTTTCACGCTGGACCTCATACGCTACCGCGACGCCGGCATAATAGTGGCCGCCGGCGGAGAGTATAGCCGCCAGCTGACCGGAAAGCTGGAGGGCCAGCTGCGCGCCGGTTACAGCAACCATCGCCGGGACCTGGACGGCAACAGCAAGGTTACGCTGGGCGCTGGGCTATCGCTGCCCACACTCGCCTTCGATTTCGCATGGGTGCCCTTCGGCGACCTGGGCAACACCTTCCGCTATTCGCTGCTGATACAGTTCTGATTGCCCGGCCTGGGCAAAATCAAGAAGATAATCCCCGCCGTAGTGGTACCCTCTTAGCCCGCAAGTTTTGCGTACGCGAGGAATAATTATGCCTCTTTAAGGGATTTCCCACAGTTTCTATTTATGCCGAAAATAGGCGGTGGGGTGGAAAACCGGGGTGTTTTTAAGGCATTCTCGTCGGGTTAAAAGGGTATTATGGCCGGAATAGGGATATAGGCCTATTGCCGGGGCCTCTCTAGGCCTTTTTGCACTTTTGCGCCCCCCGTTGAGGTGTTAAACTCTTATTAATGCCTAAACTCTATCGCCGTTTTATTTTAACCCTCGCTCTGACCGCCCTGCTGCCCGGCTTCGGTTTCGCCGGCGCTTTAGACGACCTTTCAATCGGCTCTTCGCGGGCGGCGCTGCTTCCGGTTCCCGCCCCGGCGGCCGTAGAAAACCGCGCGGCGGCTTCCGGCCATTATCTGGAACTTGACGGGCTGGACCTGCGCCCGGTGCCGGCCGCTCCCGCCAACGGTTCTTACGAGGACAAAGAAGATTTCAGGGTTTTATACGACTGGCAGGCCAAACGTACCGGGGCGCAATGCGTCAAGGCTAAGACCGAGATGAGCCATTCCTACGAGGTTTTCTTCGGGAAGATGAGCCCATTCGCCAGTCCCTCCCCGGCCCCGGTCACCGCCTTTTTCAAGGGCGTGGGCGAAGATTCGGTGGCGGCGCACAAATACCTGAAGGACGTTTACAAGCGCCCCCGGCCTTTCATGCGCGACTCGGGCCTTAAGCCCTGCATCCCGCCGGTACAGGGTTTCGCCTACCCCAGCGGCCACTCCACTATGGCCCACCTTTTCGCCCTGATACTCGGGGACCTGGCCCCGGCCCGCCGCGCCGAGTTCCTGGCCCGGGCCGACGAGGCCGCGCTTAACCGCGTCCTGGCCGGCGTGCACCATCCCACCGACATAACGGCCGGAAAAATACTGGCCGATACCCTCTACAAGAGTTTGAAGAAAGAACCCTCCTTCGTTTCAGACCTGAAAAACCTCCGTCCCCTTCTGAAATAAAAGGGGACAGCCTAGTTTATAGCTTTTATCGCGGCTTCCACCGCTTTTACCAGCGCGGCTAGGGGCAGCGACGGGGGGGCGGCCCGGCCCGGTTTTTCCAGCAGGGCCATTTCCGTGGTGAGCGGCAGGTGGATGAAGGCGAACCTGGTCTTAAGGCCGCCCGCGGTAATAGCGTACATGGCCTCGTATATAAGGGTATTGCAGACATAGGCCCCGGCGTGATTGCTCACATAGGCGGGGACACCGGACTTTCTCGCCGCCGCGGCCAGCTTAACAGGGTCGGTGTTCACGAAATAAGCGGCGGGACCGTCCTCTTTTATCTTTTTCCCCTCAGGCAGCCAGCCCCGGTTGTCCTTTATACCGTAGTCCAGGATATTGAGGCCGAAGCGCTCCACGCGCAAGCCCGCTTCCCCGGCGGCCAGGCCCAGCGAGATCATATAATCGGGTTTTATCTTTAAAAGCAGCCGCTTTACTGCCGGGCCCGCCTCCCTGCCGCTTACCGGCAATTTCTCGCGGAAGAGGCGGCAGCCGAAGGCCCCCGGTTCAAGTTGCGCCATGACTTCCAGGGCGGGGTTTCTTTTGCGCCCGGCGAAAGGCTCAAAAGCGGTGAGCAGTATCTTTTTTGTCATACCAATATTATAGTTGCTTTCCGACAAGGCCGGGAACCCTAAATTTTGATATTATAAGCAGGTAGGCCCGTTGCCGGCGCCGCGAAGCTATGCTCGTGGCGCCCCGCCACTATCTTGTGCCGTATCAAAGGGCTATGCCCCTCAGACGGCCTAAATTTACAGGGAGCAGCCAAGCCATGAAAAACACTATCCTTGTGGTAGGTTCAGTAGCGCTCGATTCCGTCGAAACCATACACGGCAGCACCAAGCGCGCCCTGGGCGGCTCGGCCGTCCATTTCTCACTTTCGGCCTCGCAGTTCTCGCCGGTGCAGATGGTTGGCGTGGTGGGCGAAGATTTTCCCGCGCCCTTCCGCCGTTTCCTGAAGCGCCGCAATATCTGCCAGAAGGGCATAGAGGTCATGCCGGGCAAGACCTTTCACTGGGTGGGCCGCTACGACCGCGACTACAAGAACGCCGAGACCATAGCCACCGAACTCAACGTCTTCCAGTATTTCAAGCCCAAGCTTGACGCTGACCACACCCGCTGCGGCGTGCTGTTCCTGGCCAATATAGACCCGGACCTGCAGCGCAAGGTGCTGGACCAGATGGGCAAGCCCCGGCTGGTGGCCTGCGACACGATGAATTACTGGATCTCCCTCAAGAAGCCCTCGCTGCTGAAGCTGCTCAGGAAGGTGGACATGCTCTTCGTCAACGAGGAGGAGTGCCGCCAGCTCACAGGGGAATACAACCTGATAAAGGCGGCCCGGCTGATCATGAAGATGGGCCCGAAGGGCATTATCGTGAAGCGCGGGGATGCCGGCGCCATGATGTTCTTCAAAGACAATGTTCTCTCCGTCCCCGCCCACCCGATAGAGAAGGTGGTGGACCCCACCGGCGCGGGCGACACCTTCGCCGGCGGCTTCATGGGGTATCTCGCCGCCGCGCCCGACTGGAAGAATTTTAATGTGATCCGCCGGGCTATGACCTACGGCACGGTGATGTCTTCCTTCAGTGTCGAGGATTTCAGCGTGAAGCGCGTCGGCGGGCTTTCCAAGACCGAGATCTGCGCGCGCTTTAACAAGTACGTGGACGCGCTTCACGTAAGGTAAGCGGGGCCTGGGGGGCTATGAAAAAGAATACCGGCGATTACAATCAGGACGTGGAGCTCGCCAAGGGCGCGGAGCTCACCGCGTCCTCCTATGACAAGACGCAGGGCGTGGCCGTTGCGGCCGGCAAAGTTACCGTAGGCGGCAAGCCCGGGGCGGCCGAGGTCACCGGGATAGCCACCGGCAGGGCGGGGGGCGGCATAGACGGAACCCTGAATTTATGGCTCTCCATCTTCCGCTTCAAGCGGCCCGACGGCACCGTGAACCACGTGGCCGGCTGGAACATAATGCTGGCGCTTAAGGCCGGCCAGACCGCGCTGGAGACCGTTAAAGGTTTCGAAGCTTACATCAATGCCGGCACCAGGCCTTACAAAGCCAAAGCCTCCGGCACCAGATTAGCCGCGAAGCTGGAAATAACCTACACCGAGAAGTAACCCACTATGACGGCGGAAGAAAAAATACGCGCCATGCCCA
>CAMTWW010000158.1:0-1194 GCA_947085555.1 uncultured Elusimicrobia bacterium
AAATCCAAGGAGCTTATCGAGGTGTCGCAGATCGAGACCAATAAGATGCTGGGCCTTTCCTTCCAGGGCCAGGGCATGCTGGACCTCGCTTTCGAGAAATTCCGCCTGTGCCCGCTCGACGACAATATGAAGGACACGCTTTACAACCTGGCGCTGGACTTCGAGCGCAAGCGCCAGTATAACAAGGCCGTGGCCGTCTACGAGCATCTCTCGAACAAGGACCCGGAATTCAAGGACGTGAAGGCCAAGATAGACGTGCTGAAGAAAGCAGCGGACGGCGCGGTGTTCGGCGGGGTGGGCGGCAAGGGCGGCGGCGCCGAGGCCACCATGATGATGGCCGGCTCCTCCGCGACGCCGATGCTGGGCCGCTACGAGATAAAGAAAGAGTTGGGCAAAGGCGCCATGGGCATAGTCTACCTCGGCGTGGACCCTAAGATAAACCGCTCGGTGGCGATTAAGACCATGCGCTTCGAGGAGGGCCTTGAAGAGAAAGCCATGAAGGACCTGAAGGAAAGGTTCTTCCGCGAGGCCCAGGCCGCGGGCAACCTGCAGCATCCCAATATCGTAAAGATCTTCGACGCCGGCGAGGAGCAGGACATAGCCTATATAGCCATGGAACTGCTCAAGGGCGACGACCTGAAGAAATGGGCGAGCAAAGCCACCCTGCTGCCGGTAGAGAAAGTGCTGGAATATATCGCCCTCTCCGCCGAAGCCCTGGGCTACGCGCACAAGAACGGCATCGTGCACCGCGACATCAAGCCCGCCAATATCATGCTGCTCGAGGACGGCTCGCTCCGCGTCTGCGACTTCGGCATAGCCCGCCTTACGGAATCCTCCAAGACGGCCACCGGCACGGTGTTGGGCACGCCTTATTATATGAGCCCGGAGCAGATAGCCGGGAAGAAAGTGGACGGCCGGGCGGACCTGTTCTCGCTGGGCGTCACACTTTTCGAGCTGCTCACCGGCGAGAGGCCCTGGAAGGGGGGGGAATCCATCGGGACCCTCCTGTTCCAGATAACCAGCGACCCCTACCCGGACCCGATCCTTATACGGCCCGACCTGCCCGCCGCGATAGCCCCCGTAATAGACAAGGCCCTCAAGAAAAATCCCGAGGAACGCTTCCAGAGCGGCGCGGAAATGGCCGATGCGATAAGGGCGGTCCTGGAGATCGGAAGAGCACACGTCTGAACTCCA
>CAMTWW010000159.1:0-1413 GCA_947085555.1 uncultured Elusimicrobia bacterium
ACAACTCCAGCCAGCGCTATATCCGCTTCCGCACCCCCAAGATAAGCATTGGCAAGCTCTGCGACCCCACGCTTAAAACCTCCCCGCTCAACCGCATAAAGGAGGACCTGGGCCGCGTGCTATCCGGCGCCGGCGGCCTGGCGCTGTCCGACAAGATCTGCAATGAGTTCCGCATGCTGGGCTGCATTATCCGCGGCGAGATCCGCGACTACGTGAAGGTGTTCGCGGAGGGCCTGGCCACCTACGGCGGCACGGCGCCGGCGGCCCAGCGCAAACTGTTCGTGGCGGAGGGCCTCGGGAATTTCCTGGGAGACCTCAAGACCCTGGAGGCCGCGCTCTCCCCGGTCAAGGCCGCGGTTTCGGACCCGGCGGTGCCGCTTAAGATCAGGGAAACGGCCGCCTTCTTCGACGAATACATGAGCCTCATCCTGGAGGAATACCTCACCTCGCTCATAGAGGCGCTCCGGAAGAACCCCGAGGTGCGGGAGCGCTTCAGGGACGTGGAGCAGGGCGTCCTGGCCATAGTCACTGCCCAGAACCGCTACCGCCAGGCCATGAAGTACCCGTCGGTGCTGGTGCCCGGCTCCTCCAATGAGACCATAATCTACCGCCGCGGCGTGCTCAAGAAATTTATCTCCAGCGTGCTCTACCTCAAGGCCGAATTCTCCGAGTGGGAAGGCCTGACGCAGGTCTTCTTCGGCCTGGCCGCCGGCGGGGCCATGCTCTTCGTGGTGCTGGTCATGCTGTTAGTCCAGCAGCGGTACGCCATGAACAGCCTGCCCTTCCTGCTGGCCGCGGTGGTCAGCTATATTTTCAAGGACCGCATAAAGGACTGGCTGAAGCTGCTTTTCTCCAGGAACCTCACCCGCTGGATCTCCGACCGCAAGATAGACATCCTGGATCCCGCCGGCGGCGGGGAGCGGATAGGGCTGCTCAAGGAAGCCGCTACTTTCATCTCCGAGCGGAACCTCCCGCCGGATATCGCCCGCCTGCGCCGCATCGACAATATCACCTCCGTGGACGAAGAGGGCAAGCCGGAGCGCGTCTTCAAGTACAAGAAGGAGATAGTGCTCTATCCCGAGGTGATCATCAGGAGCCACGAGCGCCGCCGCGACCTGAACGATATCATGCGCTTCAATATCCGCAGGCTCGTGGAGCAGGCCGACGATTCCGCGGTGGATTACCCTTATATCGACCCCGCCACCGGGGAACTGCGCTCGGCGGCCTGCGCGCGGGTGTACCACCTCAACATGGTGCTCAAATACACCTGTTTCGACCTGGAAGCGAAGGTGAACGTTCATTACGAGCGCATACGCATAGTCCTCAACAAGGACGGCATAGTGCGGCTGGAAGAAGTGAGGTTGGCGTAAATCAGGATTAAGGATTAAGGATTAAGGATTACTTACTACTTAC
>CAMTWW010000160.1:0-12889 GCA_947085555.1 uncultured Elusimicrobia bacterium
AGCGGCTTTTACAGCGGATTCCTGGGCGGCTGTCCTGCCTGAAGAACAGGAAGAAGAACTATTTCAGGTCAAACAGCCCGCCCTTGAAAGGCAGGAGGCTATGGAGGCCTATTACACCGCGGCGATGGCGAAGTGGAACAGCCCCACCCTCCGCGACTATACTTCCCAAACCAGGGAAGCCGACATAAAGGCCGTGCACCTCTGGCTGGGCAAAGAAAAAGCCGCGGCCTTCTCCCGCAAGCTCGCTCTTACGCAAGCCCTGCTGAAAAAGGCGAAGAAGGAAGGGCTTAGCGACGAGGACGCGCTGGCGCTGGAACCCCATCTGAAGCCCGAAGCCATCTCCGATCTGCGCTCCCTGAAAGCCGCAGCCGAGGCCCTGAAAAAACAAGCTTCCCCGGAGGCGCTAGTGCCGGACAGCAAGTCTACGGCCGCGCTGGATAAATTCGCCGGGCCGGACCCGTCTAAACTGGGCGCGGACAGCTTCTCAAAACTTTACGACAATATGAGCGCTTCCGGCGCCGACCCCGTGGTGGCGGGACGCGCGCAGTCCCCGGCCGGAACGGCTGCGGGCGGCGCCGCCCGGCTTACCGCCCCCCCGTCGAAGAAGCCGGTTTTAGCCATGCCTGAAGTAAAGCCGGCCCCGGGCTCCCCGGCCGCGCCGGCGGACAGAACCAAATCCACCGCCCTGACCTCCGACGCCTACGGCGTGACGGTTTACACTAACAGCGGGCAACAGCCGCTGACTTTCCGCAAGGGCGAGGAAGCGGCGGCGGCCATACGAAGACTGCCGGACGGTTCCATAACACGGGTGGTCTTCTACGGCCACGGCGCTCCCGGCCTCCAGTCTGTCGGACCTTTCGACGTGGACGCTGAAAGCGCCCGCGATATCCTTAAAGGCAAGATGGCGCGCGGCGGCGTGGTGCAGTTCGCCGGCTGCAACACCTCTTCTATAGGCGGAACCACGCTTAACCCGGCCACGGGGCTTTCGATGGTGGTCCGCCGGCTGATGTACTTCAGCATTCCCTATTTCCAAGACAGGATAAACGGTACGCCGGCCGACCAGGCCAGGCAGCAGTGGGAGAAGGGCTGGAACGCGGACCTGGCCAGGGACACCAGCCTTAACCTGCGCGGCGCCGTGGTCTGCGGCTACCGCACCTTCGGCCTGGTACCGGGGCGCCTGCCCGGCGTGACCGCCATAGCGGGCAACCAGGAGGCCACCACACCGGGCTATATAGCGGGAAAGAAGGCCTGCTTCCAGGACGGCAAAGAGGTGCCGGCGCAATGACGGACTTCAGCTATATTCTTGAAACGGCCCTGCTGCTGGCCTCGCCTTTCATGCCGGTGATGATCGGCTTCATGCTGCGGAAGAAATTCCGCATCGAGGCCGGCCCGGAAGGCGCGGCCCCCGCCGCAAGGACCGGCGCGCAAAAATTGGGCCGCCTGGCCGGGAACATCCTGTTCTGGGGTGGCATACTGGGCATACTTTTTATGATAGTGGTAGTGCTGAACTTCAAAGGCAGGATTTAGCGCGGAAAGCCGCGCTATTTTATTTCCCCCCCCCGAACCGCGCTATTCCGCCGCGACCTTCAGCTCCAGTATCCTGTCCACCCTGAACATCCGCTTCTCTCCCCTTTTAAGACAATGGGCCTCCAGGCCTTTGAAGGCAATGGTATTGTATTTGCGGTCGCCGACGGACAGCGGCCTGACGGTCCGGCGGCTTTTCTCGTCGGTCGCGGTGAGGTAGGTCATTTCCAGGCAGCGGCAGTCCTTTATCGCCTGCTCTATCAGCCTGATCTTTTCCCCGAGCGGCATGGCCTGGTCGCTGGTCTTATACTGATGCCCGGTGACATAGCGGACTATCCGCCAGTCGGTCATCACATCGGCGGGACGCACGGCCCTGGCCAGCGACAGCCCCTCCAGCGCGGCGCAGCGGCTGAGCGCCACATAGGTCTGCCCGGCGGCCCAGGTCTATGATCGCCCGCTCGAAGGTCTTGCCCTGGCTTTTATGTATGGTGATGCCCCAGGCCAGCTTTAGCGGGTACTGCGTGAAGACGCCCGCGGTCTCGGTCTTTATCTTCCCGGCCTCCGGGTCATAAGTGAAGTGAAAAAGCTCCCAGGCGTGCGGCTGCACCGGCTCAACCGAGCCGTCCGCCAGGCGCACGTGTATCATGTCCGGCTTGCCCTCCGTGCCCTTCATTATATCCTGCACGGCGGCCATGGTCCCGTTCACCCAGCGACCGTCTGGGTCGTTGTTCAGCATCATCACCTGGGCCCCGGCCTTGAGGTGAAGTTCGTCGTCGGCGGGATAGGCGTCGCGGGTGAACTGGCCGGAGGTTTCGGCCTTGTAAATATGGGAGCGCCCGTCTATGCCGCGCAGCCGCTCATTGTTGATTTCGGCGGCGTCGGCGTTGGTGGTGAGCAGGCGGACTATCAGGCCGCGCCCAGCCGTCTCCACGTCGGCGCCCACGCGGCGGTTCAGCTGCGCCAGCTGGGCGGGGCTGACGCGGTTATTCCTTATAGCGTTCAGGATCTCGATAAAGCCCTTGTCCTTCTGGCGGTAGATCTTCTCCAGCTCCAGGTACTCCACCTTCGCCTCGGCGATGACCTTTGAATTAAAGAAGTAAGGCCCGGGGTAGTAGGTTGAAAAAACCTCCCGCTCGGCGCTGGTGACCACGGGCGGGAGCTGGTAAAGGTCGCCGAAAAGTATAAGCTGCGCCCCGCCGAAAGGCTTGCCCGGCTCGCGGCCGTTCAGGCGCATGAAAGCGTCCACGCAGTCCAGCAGGTCGGCCCTTACCATGGAGGCCTCGTCGATAACTATAGCGGCCAGCTCCCTGTAGATCCCGGCTTCCTTCTTGCGCGCCCGCCTTACTTTGTCGGGCGTGGTTCCGGGCTTGAAGCGGAAGAAAGAATGTATGGTTTCCCCGCCCACATTAAGGGCGGCCACCCCGGTGGGGGCCAGCACCACTATCTTTTTCGAGGTATGGGCGCGGAAATAGCGCAGCAGCGTGCTTTTGCCGGTGCCGGCCTTGCCGGTCACAAAAACATTATGGGTCCCATGCTGCAGCAAATGCAGGGCTTTAGCGAACTGCTCGTTAAATTCAATTTCTGTTTCTTCCGGCATCTATATCCTCAATTTTACCATTTAGCCGTGACAACACTTTGGCAAGAGAGTGCCTGCCGCAATACGATTTGCAGTGATATAGGCCCTTTGGCCTATACAGGCCTAGGCCCTTTGGCCCTTGAGTAAAATCAACTCCGCTGTAGAATGTATATAGCTACTGTGTAATTCCCGGGATCGGCCGGGAAGCATCCACCTCCGGACCTTAATCCGGATTCACCACGGTAAGTCGTAGGCGCTTTACCGGCAGGTGGATATGCATCACGTGATCAAGAACTCTCCAGTACCCCTAGCCCTCAGAGCTGTATTCTCAGCGGCCGTTTTCCTTTTATCCGTATTCCATTTTACCCCCTCCGCGCTTAACGCGCAGGTCCTCGACCAGCTTTATACCGCCGCCCCCGCTATTGAAGTCCCCCTCGCCCCTCCCCCCCGGAACTCCACCGTTTACAGCGCCGCCCCCGGGCTGAACGTTTATTTCCTCAGCGTCGGCCAGGGTGATTCCGAATACATCGAGCTCCCTAACGGGCAGAACGTGCTTATAGACGGCGGGCCCGATAACTCGGAAACCAGCGCATTGGCGCAGTTCCTCGCGGAGAAAAAAGTCACCCGGATAAACCATGTAGTGCTCACCCACCCCCACGCGGACCATTACAAAGGCCTGCAGTATGTTTTTTCCAACCTTATAGTAGACAACTTCTACGACACCCGCGTGGATAATACCCGCACCGCCGCCGACGAGGCCCTGCGCGGACAGGCGAATACCATCGGGGCCAATCTGGTCTATCCCGCCCCGGGAGACTCCCTCTCCTGGGGCCCCGGCGGTGTTGCGGCGAAAGTTTTCAATTCCTGCCCGCAGCCGCTGGCCACCAGCGACGGTAAAGCCGTTAACAACTGCTCTATTACTATAAAGCTGACCTACCAGGACGTCTCTGTACTCTTTGCCGGCGACGCCGAGGGCGCGGCGGAAGCCGCAATGGTCGCGGCTTTTGGTTCCGAACTCAGGTCCGACGTTCTTAAGGTCGGGCATCACGGCAGCGCCAATTCGTCCGGCGACGCCTTTCTTGCGGCGGTGCAGCCCAAACATGCCTACATCGAAGTGGGCTATAACAACTACGGTCACCCCACCCAGAGCACGCTGAGCCGCCTGCTGAAAGCCGGCGCGAAGATCTTCAGAACGGACCTGGAAGGCACGCTGGAATTCTCCGTCGACGGCTCTTTTTAGCCGCCAGCCGCCCACTGCAAATAAGCTCTTCGTAAACCCTTCCTTCTCCATGCAATAGCATAGCAGACGAACCCGACAAGGGCATGTCGGGTTCGTTTTCGCACGAGCGGAATTGAAATTCGGTAAATCCTGAATTATGATATAATTGCCATGTGATGGAGCTCTGAGCCACTGGCCACCGAAGGCCCTTATAGTGGAAATGTGAAATATGGTCGGCAAATTTAGAAGAGTAGTAGAAAGGGGAGTTATATATGAGAAATACAATTAAAACTCTGCTTGCCGGTATATTCTTTCTGGCTTTTCCACACGGGGCCTATGCCGAAGATGGATATTCCCAGCTGGCCAGGGAAATAGCGGAAGCCGGCCCCACCATCCATGGGAAAAAAATAGCTATTATCCCCTTCTCCTATGCGGACGGCAGGACCGCCGCCAAGGACGGCTCCGTTATTTCCGAGCGCCTTACCATCAAAATGATAAATATGCGCAAGTTCGAGATAATCGAGCGCTCCGTGCTGGATAAGGTGATGAACGAGCTTAAGCTTCAGGCCTCCGGCACGATAGACGCCTCCAGCGCTAAGCAGCTGGGCAAGGTGCTGGGCGTGGAAGCTATTGTGACAGGCACGCTGGTGGAGATGCAGGGCGGTAAAATTGAGGTTAACGCCAGGCTTATTAAAACCGAAACCGCGCAGGCTATAGGCGCTTCGCAAGTGATGCTGGAAAAGAACTGGATAGGCGACGCCGCCACGGCCCCGCAGCAGCAGGCTTATCAGCCGGAATATCAGCAGCCCGCCGCCCAGCCTAAGTACGGCGCCGCCAGGGCGCGCGGAGAGCACGAGTACGGCTTCTTCGACATATTCTACGGTTTCGGCTCCCCGACCATGGACCTGGAATTTTCCAACTCCAACAATAATATAACTCTTGACGGCACCTATACCAACGACCTCGGCATAGCAAAGACCGGGGGCGCGGCGGACTACAACTCCGTAGCCTGGAAGAAACTTAAAACGGAGGGGGCCGGCCCGGTGGCGATACGCGTCGGCAGGTTCGGCAAGGGCGCAGTCGGCGGCGATATTGAACTTTCCCTCGAAAGGCGCAATATAGCGGCACAGGATACCACCTGGTCGCTTAACGGCGGGGCCCCCGCTTATTTCAAGTTCAACAGGAACGACTACGCCACGGTTAAAACCTTCGGTATGAGCGGCGACCTGCTTATCAGGCATGCCGGAGCCAGGGTGGACCCCTATATCGGCATCGGGCTGGGCCTGTCGCTCAACAGGATCACCCTGCCTTACGTCAAAGGCTTTACCAACGGAACGTTTACGCGGCCCACCGAAGACCTCGGCATCGGCCTGATGTTCAGGGTGCCGGTCGGCTTGCGCCTGAAGATCGCCGACAAAACACAGCTGGTAGCCGAACTGCGCTACGAGCTTAACAGGATATCGTTCGACCGCGGCGGCATCAGCGGCGAATCTGATACCCTGACGTTGAGCGGGACCAAGTTTATCGTCGGCATGGGCTTTAACTTCTAAAAACCATGCCCGTCCGCTATAGAGGGCGGCGGCGTACAGGCCATTATCATTCGCAGTGTGCCGGCGCCCCGGAGGGCTTTCATCTTTAAACCCGGGCCACGCTGAGTGGGCTGAAAAACCGCCCCCCGATAGCAGGGGGGGCGGTTTTTTATTTGGCAGACCCAGGCTCTTATTTACCGTTGATTAGCTGGTCCATTGCGGGAGAATTGCCGGTGGAGCGCAGCGGGATGACAGCCTCGGTCACGGCCATATCCGTGAACACGGGGATGTCCGTCAGGTCCACGCTTTTGCCAGGTACGCCGGGGATGGTCTGGGTGACGCAGTGGATGGAGCCGCCGGAGAGTATGCTGTCGTCGGAGAGCACCGGCGCCACGGTATAACCGGCGGACTCGTAGGCGGCCTTCGCGTTGGCCTCCTCGGCGGAACCGGAATAGGACGGGATGATGGCCACGTTGTTGACCAGCGTGGAGTTGGTGTAGGTGTACCACGCGCCGGCGGCCCAGGCCTTCACAGTGAGGATCTTGTAGGGCTGGCCGTTGGGCGCCTTGTTGCTCTTGAACCAGGCCATCGCCTTATTGCAGGCGGCCTTGAAAGGCTCGTCTTCGGTCACCGCCAGAAGCACGGTGTTGTCGTCGAGGAGCTTTATGTACATGTCGATATGGCCGGTGCCGTCGGCGGGCTCGCCGGGATAGCCGGCATAGTCGAAGGTGACTATTTTCTTTACCTTCAGGTAATTTTTAAGGTGGGTATTGACCTGGTCCTCGCTCATACTGGGGTTCCAGAGATAGGTGCGCCTGGTCATAAACAGGGTGCCCCGGCTGTCCACCAGCAGGTTGCCGCCGTCCATGATGGCCGGCATGCCGTAGACGCCGATGTTCTTGGCCTTGCCGAGCGCGCCGGGCACGGCGTCATCGTTGCGGCGGTACTGGTAGTGGCGGTAAATGGAGTCGACGATGCCGAGCTTGCCGCCGGAGACGCCGAACGGGCCGTAGTCGCGCATCCAGACTGTATCAAGCGGAGCGCTTATGCGGGAGTAGCTGTCAGCGGGTACGCCAGAGATGGAGGAAGGACCGCCCACGGCCCAGAGCTGCGCCCTGCCGGGGCCGGTGACGGCCCTGGCTATGCCGCTCAGCATGGGCGTATAAGCGGCCCAGCCGATAGCGACCGCGCTGACAGGCTCGTACTCGGCCGGCAGGCGGAAATCGGGGGGAGTTACGCCGCGATTCGTGGCGTGAACTACCGGCGCTTTGCCGTCGGCTTTTTCGCGGGACTGGTCTATCCAGTTGGGCAGGGGCTTGTTGAGGTCCAGGGCGAAAGCCCCGGTTGAAAAGATGCTTAAAATCGACAGAGCGAGGAAGCCGTTGATCTTTTTCATTTATCCGTCTTATTTAAGTTGCCGCCGCTTGTATTGACTTTTTTAATTATAGCGATAATTAGATGCGGAGGCATGGGCCCTTAGGGAAAACCCGGCCTGGGCCTAAAGGCCTACTTCTGACTTTCGGCGGCCGGCGCCGGCCAGGAGTTCAGCAGCGCCAGCAGCATGGCGGCCACTATCGGCCCGAAAATAACTCCGAGTATGCCGAACATGTGTATGCCGGCGAAGATGGAGATCAGCGCCAGCAGCGGATGCATATCCCCGTGGCCCTTCAGCACTATAGGCCGCACCACATTATCCATCAGGCCGGCTACCACAGCCACCAGGCCCAGCAGGGCCAGTTTAAAAATGGAACCCTGGAAATATAGGTAAACCGCGCCCGCGAGACAGACCGGCAGGCTGCCGAGTATGGGTATCCAGGCAAAAATGAAGGTGGCGCCGCCGCCGAGGAAAATATTCGGCACCCCCAGGAGCAGGAAGCCGGCCATCACCACCAGCGCCTGCGCCGCCGCGGCGGCCGCCGTCGCCCAGACGGTAGAGGCCGCCGTCGCCCGGAAAGAATCGGCGAGCCTGCGGCGCAGCCCCGCGTCCATATTGACCCTGCCCATCAGCCATTTCAGGAAGTCCTCACCTTCGAAAAGCAGGAAGAACCAGGCCAGCAGGGAGATTACCAGCTTAAGCGCCAGGTCCGGCAGCGCGGCGGCCTGCACCAGGATCACCCGGCTAAGCGAGGCGCCGGCGCTCTGCGCGAACTCCAGACCCTTCGCCTGCAGGTCGGCCGGGCTTTCGATGACCCACTGCACCGGCTTCAGGGCGGTAACGGCGGCCACGGAAGCGCGGATGAACTCGGCGCCGCGCTCGTCGGCCAGGTAGGCGGCCAGCGCTATAGCCTGCTTTACGGCGGTAACGGCGAAAACCGTGAGCGGGGCTATTATAGCCAGCAGGATTATCGTCATGGCCGCTCCGGCCGCGAGCCGCGGCCCCAGGCCCCGCTTCGCGAGCAGGTCATAAAGCGGCCTGCTGAGTATGGCCAGCAGCAGCCCCATCAGGAGCGCTACCAGGTAAGGCCAGACCATGGACAGGAAGAGGGAGAGGAAAACCGCAAGAAGCACCCACAGGGTCATGCCCGAAGATTTTTTTTCTATTGTCGTCATTTTGTCCTCGCGAGATTGTAAAGCAACCGTCTCAATTTTACTATTTTACCAGGCTTGCTCACGGAGGTAAAAAAAGTCTATCCCACCCACTGGCGTCCGCAAAGGTTTTTAAAAGAACACATGGTGCAGGGCTTTTCGTCGGGCGGCGGGCTGAAGGGAAGGTCTTTGTCCAGGATCTCCTCTATCAGCGCGGTGATGGCGGCCTTATAGCTGCCGAAGATGGCGGCTTTGTCCGGGACTTTCTTGTAGCGTTCTTTATAAAGGGTTTCCTCGGAGATATTCTCCGCGCCCAGCAGCATAAGGGAGGCGTCCATATTCCGGACCTCGGCCCACTTGTTCCCGGCCAGATAAGCCAGGATATAGAAAGGGAGCTGGGTGGATTTCAGGGTGGCGGGCCAGTCCTCCCGCAGGCCCAGGTCGAATCTCTGCCAGTTCGGGACGCTCGCGCGCGCGCCGGTCTTGTAATCCAGGATATGAATAACTCCGCCGCGGCTGTCCACCCGGTCGGCCCGGCCTTTTAGTTTTATCGGGCCATACTTCGTGGCGAGTTCCGCGCTCAGTTTGGGCTCGCAGTCCAGGATAGTGATGCCGGCCAGTTTATCCCGGTGATAATCCAGTATATCGCGTAGGCGACGTTCCACCTGGCGCTTTATCAGGTATTCAAAACCCGCGTTATGGCCTTGCAGCCGCGCGTCGAAGACCTTCCCGGCCTCTTCCAGGATCAGGCCGTAATCCTTCTCTAGGATGTTCAGCGGTTTCCCCGTCCTGGCCTTGAAGAAATTCTCCAGTACTTCGTGCACTATAATGCCGATATCGCGCTGCTCTATATCGTCGGAGAGCCCGTCTTTTTCGCTCAGCCGCAGGGCGTAGCGGTAATAGAACTTAAGGCCGCAGGTTAAATAGGTGTCCAGGGCCGAGGGCGAGAACTCCCTGGCTTTCTGCGCGTTTATCAGCTCCGGGGTTTTAGCTATGACCCCGGGCTCGGCCTGGGAGAAATTTATGCGCAGGTGCACGTCAGTTTCATCAGCCGCCTTCTTTTCCCGCTGCAGGTCCCAGATCAGTTTTTCCACGAAGGGGCTGCGCTCTTTGGCGGCGCTGTCCTTGTAGAAAATGTGGGCCTCGGCCGCCCCGGCCAGGAGCGCGCTGAAATAATAGCGCGAAAGGCGCTCGCGGGTCTTATAGGTGGACAGGCCGAGGCCCTCCCGCACGAAATGCGAAAGGATAGTGTCCTCTTTACGGGAGGCGGGCAGGATATCCGCGTTGGCGTCCAGGAAATAGACCCGTTTGAACCTGAGGCAGCGGGTTTCCAGAAAGCCCAACACCTGCAGGCCCTTCAGCGGCGTGCCGGGGAAGGGATAGCTGACGCCCTGGATGAAGATCTTGAAGAACCTGAAATAACCCGCCGCCCCGCCGAAGCTTTCCCCGGCCAGGCGGCTGTTCTTCAGCTCTATGACCTGCTCCATGGTTTTTTCCACGAAAGGCGCCCAATAGGGATGCAGCGGCGCGGTGCTGTTCTCCGAAATATGCGAAATAAAACCAAGCAGTTTCCCCGCGAAGCCGGCGATATTCTTTATGTCCCCGAAAGGTGAGATGAGCGTGCTATGCACGGCGGCGAGATGCGCCTTGATGTCGGCGGGGTTGAGCTTTTCACCGTAGTCTTTCAGTTTGGCCGAGGCTTCCTTAAGCAGCAGCGGGTCTTCCTCTATTTCCTTCAGGGTGATGTATTTATTCACCCGGCTGGAAAGATGTTCCTCTACGGTCTGGAAGATTATACGGCCGGGCTCGGCCGAACCTTTGAGATAGCTATTCTTAATATAAGGGTGGAAGACGAACTTTAAATAATCCGGCGCGAAATAGCCGGCCTCGCCTTTTTTCTCCAGCAGGTCGCCCAAGGCGTCCAGCAGGGCGTAAACCGGCGTGGCGGCCAGCGGGTAGCCCATGGAGATATTGTAATCCCCCGCTCCCGGCAGCACGTTCTCGATAAGCGGGAAAAGGGTCTGCGCTTCGGGCAGCACTACCACGTCGCCGGGGGCCGGGTCTTTAAGCAGGCGCGCCAGCTTGAAGATCTCGCCGTGCGTATCGGAGGCTTTGTAGAAGTGTAAATCGGGGGCCGGAAGCCGGGGGGCGGGGGTCGAGCGAAGCGAGACTGTGCTTGTCGGAGGGATTTTTGAGCCGAGGAAGGAGAATTGCTCTTCCAGACCCGGCCCGGCCTCGAGCAGGATATGCGCGCCGGCGGCGGAAAGGTGTTTTAAGATAACTTTTTCGGAATTGCTAAGCGCGAAGAAGCCGGCGAAGATGATGTTTTCATACCGCGCGAGGTCCAATTTATCTATTCCCCCCGCCACCTGCGCGTATTTCATGGAGCGGGTCAGCAGTTTTTCTTTTTCCAGCTCCTCGTAGAAATCCCCGTAGAGGCGGCTGAAGCTTTCCAGCTTCTTTATGAAAGTGGCTGAGCGCAGGTCCTCGGGCAGGATAGAGTCGTAGCCGGACAGGTCTTTCCGCGTTTTAAGTTCTATCTTCAGTTCTTCGAAGTCGCCGGTGAGCTTCAGCGCCCAGGGCAGGAAGGAATCCAGCGTAAGCTCTCCGGGGTCGCGCGCTATCACCCGGCAAAGTTCTTTTTTAAGCCGCCCGTAAAGCACCTCGGCCAGGTCCAGGGCTGAAGCCCCGGCGCCTTTTATCCCCAGCTCCGCCGCCGCCAGGTCGATAAAGCCGTCCATCGAGGTAATGACCGGCGCCCTCAGCGCCCCCCCGCGCTTCTCCGCCAGGTATTTGCGGAGGAAATGCGCCGGCCTCTTCCCCGGAAAAACCACGAGATTAGCGGCCAATGACCCGGCTGAAAGCAGGAGCTCCCCCGCTTTCTCCACCAGGTTTTCCTTCGGGCCAATAATGCTGATTTTCAAGGCCTATTCCCTCTATCCACCGGCGCTATCCCGCTATTTTCCGCGTTTTCGCTTCGGTACGCGCTTTTTCCCGGCGGTTTTTATTTTGGCTTTGCGCGCGGGTTTACAGCCAGCGCCGGTTTCATCTCACAAGCAGTCATACGAATCTCACTTCCCCGCTACCGCGGCTTCCGGTTTTCGCGCTTCTGCGCCGCTTCCAGGGCGTCAGCCTCCGCGGTTTTGCCCAACTGCCTGAGCAGTGGTATCAAACATTCAACTGCGTCGTCGCTCTCTTCTTCATCTTTCGCCAGTTCCAGAGCTTTGCGGTAAAGAACTTCAGCCGCGGAAAGATCGTTCAGTATTTCAAGCGCAAACCCGGCCTTTATATGTATCCAGGCGTCGTCTTCAAAGATTTTCAGGTTGTGTTTAATCTGCGCCCTGGCTTCGTCGCCAAATCCGGCTTCCGCAAGCAGAACCGCCTTGTCGCCGAGAAAAATATCCGGCTCGGCCAGTTCGGCCCAGGAGGTGGCAAGTTCCGCCCCTTCTTTGGCCATGCCCGCGTCGCCCAGCTTCGTCGGCAGCGGTATAAGCCAGTTCAGCAGGTCATCGCGTCCCACGGCGATGTCGAAAAGAGTGAATGGCGCCAGCCGCGCAGCGTCGGCTTTCACGCTCTCCTGTGAAAAGTCGGAGTACCCGGATACGGCTGTGCCGGGATTAACGCCGTTTCTCAGGTGCTCTTCGGAGTCAGCGTAGAGAGCGCTGATTACCCGGTAAAGGTCCATGGCAAGCGCATACTCCTCTTTAAGGCCTCCATGGAAAAGCCCCCGCCTTATAAGACTTAGGGTTTCCCGTGTTATTACGGCCAGCGGGGTATTGACCCCAAGGTATTTGAGCGCCCCTGCGCGGGAAATCAGAGGGTATTCGCTCTCGTCAAAAATATCCGCGTAATCCGGCTCCCAGTTGATTCCTTCTTCTTTCCAGTCCTTGTCGCGTTGCGCCAGCTTTTCCGGGGAGTAAAATTCCAGCCAGTCACGCTTGTACCGGTAAAGATCCCTGTCTCCGGAAAAAGAGCGGGCGATGTCGGTCTCGTCATAAACCCCGATTTCCTTAGCAACAGCCAACGTGGAAAGGATAATTCCCTTGTATTCCGCGCGTTGAAAATCCATCAGTATCAGGGCGGCGGAGGCGCGGGTATCCAGGTCTTCTTCCGCGTCGGCGGCTATGCCGGCTATTAAAGAGAAAATTTCCCCGTCATATTCGGGGTTGCGCAGGGTCAGGGCGGCAAGCCCGTACAGGGCGGCGCTGCGCGGATCCCAGTCCAAATCGGGATTTGTTCCCAGCCTTTTAAGCGGCACAACCGCGCATGCGCCGAGCTGCCCGAAAATGGAGGGCAACTCCTCCGTTACCCAGTCATTATCGTATCTTATGCCGTACAACAGGGCGGCTATAAGCGGCTCAACGGCTTTTTCCCCGCCAATGGCGCCAAGCAGGTACGCGGCGTGTATTACGGCCCAATAGTCCGGCAAATCCGCCGTCCAGTTCTTTTCGGTTTTTAGTATTTCCGCCAGGGCCGGAACCAGCCTTTCGCCTCTGGCTATCGCTTCCAGGGCGA
>CAMTWW010000161.1:0-1553 GCA_947085555.1 uncultured Elusimicrobia bacterium
CCCTTCGGGAGGCATACACCTCGTCGGGCCTGGCGCGCATAGCGCTTGGCCCTCCGCCCGCTTCGCGGGGAATCCTGCAGAATAATTCTGTTCCCTGACTTCTCCAATGAAAACTATCTTGAACTGCAGGATTCAGGTTAACGCTTGGAGAACTGGAAGCGTTTTCTGGCCTTGGGCTGGCCGGGCTTCTTTCTTTCCACCATGCGGGAGTCGCGGGTAAGGAACCCGGCCTTCTTCATGGAGGCGCGGAAGCTGTCTCCCAGACTGGCTATGGCGCGGGAGATTCCGTGGCGTATAGCGCCGGCCTGGCTGGAGAGCCCGCCGCCGTCAACCTTTATGACGCAATCGAATTTCTGGTCCTTGGTCAGGGCGAAAGGCGAGTTGATCACGTGCCGGAGCCTGGGGGTGTTGCCGAAATAGGCTTCGGGGGTTTTGGCGTTGATGGTTATTTTACCTTCGCCGTTCTGCGACATGCGCACCTGGGCTACTGAGGTCTTACGGCGCCCGGTGGCTAATATAAGATTCTTGTTTTCCATATTCTCTTATTCCTTGGCTTCTATTGCTTTTACGGTCTTCGCTGCGGCGAACTGGGTCTGGGTGCCGGCGAAGATGCGGAGGCGCTTCATGCGCCGGCCGCGGAGGTTGTTGTCGTCGAGCATGCGGCGCACGGACAGTTCCAGCACGCGGGTGGAATCGTTCTCCAGCTGCCGCTTGTAGGGTATCGTTCTCGCGCCGCCGGCGTAGCCGGAGTGGCGGAAATAAAACTTGGCTTCGGATTTGTTGCCGGTGATGCGCACCTTATCGGTGTTGGTCACCACTACGAAGTCGCCGCAGTCCACATTGGGAGCGAAGTCGCGCTTATGCTTGCCCATCAGGAGGACGGCTATCTTTGTGGAGAGCCTGCCAAGCACCTGGTCGGAAGCGTCGAGGAAATGCCACTTCCTGGTTTTTTCGGCCGTGTCGGCTTTAGGCAAAGTTGTTTTCTGTATCATAGAAAACAATAATACCAAATTTCCCGGGCTTATGCAAAACTGTGGCGTTTTTTCAGAGGTAGTCTATATACCTCGCCTCTATCCTCACGGCCCGGGCGCCTCCGTTGTCGAAAGTTTTGAAAGAGGTGAGTTCCAGCAGCGCTTCCGCGCAGGGGCGGCGATGCTGTCTGTAAATATCCGAAGGCATGTCCTCATGGTTTGTTATATCCACAGGTTTGCCGCCGCTGCCGCCGTAAAGCGCGTGGCCTGACTGCTCCTTGCTCACGCACCAGAGGACCGGTTTCCCCAGTGAGGTCATAGGCGAGCTGAGCGCGGACTCGTAGGTGAGGCCGAGTTTCCTGGCCTGCCTGAACAACTGCGCATGGGAGGCTTTCTTCTGTATGCGGGCCCTCACTGCCGGGGTCAGGTTCCTCGCCAGGCCGCCGAGCAGGGCGAGCAGGATGGCCGCCGTCACCGCCGCGCAGATAAGATAAAAAACGTTCCTTGCCTGTCCGCTTGCCATCAGATGCTTCCGTCCCAGATCTTGCCGTTCTCGCAGAAGCGGCGCTTCTTCACGCCGCC
>CAMTWW010000162.1:0-4121 GCA_947085555.1 uncultured Elusimicrobia bacterium
CCCGGGGGGCTGGCCGCTTTTGGGCTACACCGAAGTGGCATTACGCTAAAGTACATATAGTACATGTCGCTTCATGCCACTTCGGTGTAGCCCAAAATCGGCCAGTCAAATGCATAGCTATCAGCGAAACGCTATACTAAGCCTGCGGCAGCCGCTCGAACTGCTGCACAAGCTCCCCGGGGACCAGGGCTATCACTTCGCTCCTGGTCGCGCGCTTGTCGGACCGGATGACCAGGGCCGCCGCTATTATATGGAAATTCTGTTTCACGTCCCCGCCGGGAGCCAGCCCGTTGGCCAGGTCGCGGAAGTCCCCCTCCAAGTAAGCGGGAAGGGAAGGCATGAGGCTGAGTTTTAAAGCGTTAAGGGCGGAATTGAGCAACGCATTGAGCACGATATTGCCCAGCTCCAGCAGCATCACTTCCTCGGTCTGCGTGGTGGCGGCGCCCCTGGGATAGGAGTAGCCCATGAAGCATTTGGAGATGCATTCCATCTCCTCCGGGTCGAACAGCATGATAGCGGTGAAGGGAAACCCGCCCCTCAGGTTAAAATAAACCGCCGAGGCCTTCGGGTTCACAAAATCGTGCAGTTTGACCGCGTCTTCAATGGTCCCGGCCGAGGCGCTGATCCCGAGCAATTCCCAGGTCCCGGTGGAAACGCCTGAAAGCCTGCCCAGGCATTTCTTAAGGCTCGCCTCCGTCAATCTGACCAATGCGCCGCTGGAGTTGTCAGTCATAAGCTTCAGGAAACCTGCTTGAGTACCGCTTCAAGCTCTCCGTAGGAGAAAGGCTTGTGAAGTATCGCAGTAGCGCCTTTCTCAAAAAGCTTCTTGTTTATCTCGTCCTGCTGGACGGCGGTCACCATGATTACTTTAGCGGCCGGGTTTATGAGCCTGAGCTCCTCCAGGACTTCCAACCCCGTTTTTCCCGGCATTATCAGGTCCAGCAGCACCAGCTCGGGGCTGAGCTCCTTGAAGGCTTTTACGGCTTCGTCGAAATTCCCGGCCTCGCCCACCACCTGGTGCGACATTTCCAGCAGAATATCTTTTATCATGTCCCGCGTCAGGATATTGTCGTCCACGATTAACACTTTCATAAAAGCTCCCTTTCCCCACTGCCGCTGCGAACACGCGCGCGTATCTTTCTGAAATTATATGATAAAAAACAGGCTTCCAGTACACCCGCGCCCCAAGGACCTACCCGGGCATAGGAACTTTGCCTTCAGATACAGGGCCCTAAGCACCTGCCGGGGCCCAGCCGCCTAAGGTATTATATTAGTATGAAATCAAAAAACCTTTCCCTTTTCGCTCTAATTTTATTGCCGATGGCAGCGGCGGCCCGGCAGGCTGACTTCGCGGGATTCGAAAACCTTGATGCCTCACGGATAAAACAACTTTCCCTGCCCGGCCTGGAACTGCCGGCCGATAAAAAATGGGGCGTTTCCTACACACTCAATGGCGTCCTTGCCGTGGAGGAAGGCCGCGTCTCACTCAATACCCCGGACGGCCGCCTCTTCCAGCTGGAGCTTTCCGCCGGAAAAGCGGAGAAGTTCAAAGGGAAAACCGTAAGCATAGAGGCCCTGGCCCGCCAGGCCGACGATCTTTCCCTCCTCAAGGTGGAGTCCATCAGGGAATATACCCCGCTGGCGGGGGAGCTCGTGCCGGCCCCCTACCAGCCGCGCCGCCGCCAGGCCCTCCTGGTTTCCGACAAGGGCGGGGAACTGGTGATGGGCAATGTCCGCGAGCTCCGCGCGGGACTCCCGCTTCCCGACTCCTTCGACTGGACTACGGCCTCCATGAAGCCGGAGCTCGTCAGGAGCGTCTATTTCGTGAAGAAGCCTTTCGCCCCTGAATTCGTGGCGGCTCATTCTTTCTTCCTGTTCACTTTCGAGAAGGGCGGCCTGCGCGACGGCGCCGGCCGGGAGCTGGCCGGGCTGACGCTGAGCATAGAGGGCCGCACGCGCGTCGGGCAGAATTTTTCCCCCCTCACCGGGCTCGGGAAAGCTTTCGGCATAATCTGGCATCTCGCCACCTGGGAGGATTACGCGGCCCGCACTGTACACCTGGAGAAAGGCCGCCTAGTGCCCTATCCCATGCAGCTCTCGCATGAGCAGAAGATAAACCTGCTCCGCGAGTCAATGACCCTGGCGGCCGTAGACCGCGACGGGGAATTCTATCACACCATCACCAATAACTGCACCAATAATATGCTGCTGCTCCTGAACCGCGTACTGCCAGAGAACCGCCGGATAAAGATGTGGACCATCCCGTATATGGTCTATAACGCGAAGGCCACCATGCCGCTTTTCGTTATAAAGAACCTGCAGAAGCAGGGCTTGCTCGGCGCCGAATTTATTGATATCAGCGCCGCCACCCTGAACACGCGCCTGCCCTGAGATAACAATGCCCCTGTCAAAAACCGACCGCGCCGATGTCATAGTCAGCGGCGGCGTGAACCTGGCCGAAATAGACCCCCTCACGATGGAGTCGCGCCTTATCCCGTGGCTGTATTTTTGCGGAGAGACGCTGGACCTGGACGGGATCACCGGCGGTTATAATCTCCAGGAAGCTTTTTCCACCGGCTACCTGCCCGGGCAGTCGGCGGCGAAGTAAAGCGGGGCATGAAAAAAGCGGGGTTCATGCCTGCGTACGCCCGGGTAAGGCCTCAACTCTCTTATCTATAACCTTGCGGATCTTGCCGGTGCGCTGGATGCGCTCTATGGCGTTGGGCTTCAGGACCTCGATGACCGGCTTGTCCAGCCATTTCAGACGCACGCTCTCGAGCAGGTCCTCGCAATGTTTCGCTATCTCCCGCCAGAGCAGGTCCGCCAGTTCTCCGGACCGGGACAGCGCCGCAGCATCCTTCACCTCGACGCGGATCTTCAGAGTATCCCTGTGTCCTTTCTTCTCTATAATGGCCTGGAAATTAAAGCTCAGGTCGGGAACCTTGCCCAGAGCGTTCTGAATATCGTTCACGAACAGATGCGCCCCGCCCACGTGGATGCGGTCGTCGCAGCGCCCCAGGATCTCGAACAGCGGCTCTTTTCTGCCGCAGGCGCAGGATTTTAGGAGCCAGCGCCCGAGGTCCCCCACCCGGTAGCGGATGATAGGCATGCTCTTCTTCGAAAGACAGGTCACCACCAGTTCGCCCGCTTCCCCTTCCTTCACCGGGAGCATGGTGTCCTGGTCCACGAATTCTATGAACTGGCTGGAAGAGAAAAGGTGGTGCTGCCCCTTAACGCAGACAGGGCATTGGAAACCAACCACGCCGGCGTCGGCGGTGGCGTAACCGGCCGAGCGCACGTCTGCCCCGGGGAACACGCCTTTGAAGAATTTCACCATCTCTTCGCCCACATACTCACCGCCGTAAAAGATCTTTTTAACGCGGAGCTTGTGTTTGGCCGGGTTCGCCTTCACGTATTCCGCCAGCTTCACCAGGAAGGAGGGCAGACCTATCACGGCGGTCACGCTGAAATCCTCCAGGTAGCCCGTGATATTTTCAAGCGGCAGATTGCTGCCCACCGGCACCGAGATGGACTTGGTGTAGGAAATGGCTTTTTCTACCGATAGCCAGCTGGACCAGAGGTTCCCGGCGATAAAAAGGTTCGCTATCGTATCACTTTCGCCCAGGCCCGCCGCCTCCAGGGTGAAGGCCAGCATCCGGCAGGTATGGTCGTATTCTTTCTGGTCGTAAAAAATATATTTCGGCTGGCCGGTGGAGCCGCCGCTGGCGAAATAAATACCGCGCCGCACCCTGGAGGTAAGCAGGTCGGAGCTGTCCGGCGGGGTATTATCGAGCACATGGCTCTTCTCAAGGAAAGGCACCTTCGCGAAATCCTCCAGGCTGGTTATCCGGGGCGCGCCCTTGAAATGGCGGCCATAGAAGGGGCTGCGGCTCCTGGCGTGCTCCACCAGCTCGCTCAGGCGGTCCAACTGGGAGGGTTTCTCCTCGATAGGCAGCCAGTTCACCAGCGACATCATCGGGAAGATCCCGTCGTGCGGGGAGCCGTTGGACTCCTCGAGCATTTTGCCGAGCCTTACAATGCGGGCTATGCCGGCGGGGCCAAGCGCTTCCATAACTTTCTTGCGCTCTATGGAGCCCCCGACGCCAACGGTCTGGATATAG
>CAMTWW010000163.1:0-2615 GCA_947085555.1 uncultured Elusimicrobia bacterium
CCGATCTATCACCTTTTCAAATTCTTTGATCACGCCGGACACCATGTTGTTGACGCGCGCCCTTGCGGTGCCGAAAAGCGCGGACTTGTCAGCCGCGCCCTGGGCTATGCTGATATTGATCCTGGCGTCCTTTACCTCGGCGCTGATGCCGTCGGGCAGGGAATAGGACAGCCTGCCCAGCGGCCCCTCTACCAGGACTTTCCCGTTCTCGACTCTCGCCTTCACCTTGTCCGGAAGCGCTACCGGCATTTTTCCGATTCTGCTCATAGTGTTCACCTCTTTCTAAATCAGTCCGTGATTCCCGATTCCCGACTCCCGATCCCCGATTCTTCCTACCAGACCTGGCAGAGAACTTCGCCGCCGAGCTTCTGCTTCCTGGCGTCGGCGTCGGTCAGCAGCCCCCTGGAGGTCGAGACTATCGTCACACCGAAGGCGGCGCGCACGTGCGGCATTTCGTCGTGGCCCCGGTAAATGCGCAGGCCGGGCTTGGACACGCGGCGGATGCCGTTTATGACGGGCTGCTTGTCCAGCGTGTACTTCAGCGTGATGCGGATCACGCCGCGGCGGTCGATGGTCTTGTCCACCTTGGGGTCAAGCACCTTGAAATTGGAGACAAAGCCCTCGTCCTTGAGGAGTTTCACCAGTCCGGCCTTGATGCCCGAGAAGGGCACGTCCACCCGCTCTTTCTTCTTGGTTGTGGCGTTCTTTATCGCGCACAGCATATTTGCTATAGGGTCCATTCTATTCTCCTTTCAAAACTACGCAAGTTATAATCGCAAGTGGTAAGGATTAAGTAGTAAGTTTTAAATCTTAATCTTTTTTGCTTAATCCTTAGTACTTACTCCTTAACCACTGTCATTACCAGCTTGACTTCCTCAGGCCGGGGATCAGGCCTTCGTGCGCCATTTTCCTCAGGCATATCCTGCAGAGTCCGAAATCACGGTAGTAGCCGCGCGGCCTGCCGCAGATCTGGCAGCGGTTGCGGAAGCGCGTAGAGAACTTCTGGGGTTTGCGCATCTTCGCCATCCAAGCATATGTAGCCATGTCTTTCTCCTCTTTATTGATAAAACGTTCGACTTTAACGCTTCGCTTCCTGCTTAACGGGCTTCTTGAACGGCATGCCCATATATTCCAGCAGGGCCTGGCCCTTTTTATTGTCGCCGGCCGTGGTAACGAAGGTTATGTTCATGCCGCGGGCCTTGGGCGACTTCTCCATATTGACTTCGGGGAATACATGGTGCTCTTTCAGGCCCATGTTCAGATTGCCGCGCCCGTCGAAATACCTGGGATCCACGCCCTGGAAATCGCGCATGCGGGGAACCGAGACGGACACGAAGCGGTCGAAGAATTCGTACATCCGCGCCCCGCGCAGCGTCACGCGCACGGCAATCGGCATGCCCTCGCGCAGTTTGAAGTTGGAGATGGATTTCTTCGCGCGGCGCACCTGGGGCGCCTGCCCGGAGATGACCGTGAGGTCTTCCCTGGCCAGGTCCAGCGCCTGGATGTTCTCCTTGGCCTCGCTGACGCCTATGTTGATCACGATCTTGGTGATCCTGGGCGCCGCCATCGGGGAACTAAGGTTGAAGTCCTTCATCAGCGCCGGCCTTACCGTATTAAGGTACAGGTCGTTCATGCGCACTTTGTAGCCCTTGGGCATGGGGATGACCGCGCCTTTATGCGCCTCCGTTACCTGCACCTTCTGGTGCTGTTCCTTGCTTTTGGCCTTCTGCTGCTCTTTGGTGGCAGAGTGCTCTTTACGCTCTTTCTTCGGTTCTTTGGGTGTATCCTTCGCCATTTAAATTACCTCTTATCAGATTATCGTCTCGCCGCATTTCTTGCAGGCGCGCATCTTTTCGCCGCCCTGTGTTAAAACCTTGACGCGGGCGGGCTTGCCGCACCTGGGACAGACCAGTTGCACGTTGGAGATGCTCATGGCAGCTTCCATCTTGTGGATGCCGCCCGGCTTTTCCTTGGTGGTCTTCTTGTGCTTGGAGACGATGTTGATCCCCATCACTACCACTTTATGGGTTTCGGGAAGAAGCTCTTTCACTTCGCCTTTCTTGCCCTTGTCCTTGCCGGCTATCACTATAACGGTGTCTTTTTTCCTGAGTTTAAGCATATTTTCCGCCTTATTTAAATTACTTCGGGGGCGAGCGAGACTATCTTGAGATAGTTCTTCGCGCGCAGTTCGCGGGCCACCGGCCCGAAGACACGGGTACCTTTGGGCTCGCCGTTCTCGTCTATGATGCAGACGGCGTTGTCGTCAAAGCGTATGTAGGAGCCGTCGGCGCGGCGTACTTCCTTCCTCACGCGCACCACTACGGCCTTCACCACTTCGCCCTTCTTTATGGCGCCGTGGGGGATGGCGTCCTTCACCGAGCAGACCACCGTGTCGCCCAGGAAAGCGTAGCGGCGGTAGCTGCCGCCCATCACGTGAAAGCACATGAGCCTGCGGGCGCCGGAATATTTTTCCGCCGAATAATTTGACTCGGCGGTCGCGGCTAGTTATAATCGTCTGACATGAGTAAAACCTATTTGAGTTCGGAAAAGCACAAAGAGTTAACGGGTGAACTGGCGGACTTGAAACTTAACCGCCGGCGGGCAGTGGCCGAACG
>CAMTWW010000164.1:0-4328 GCA_947085555.1 uncultured Elusimicrobia bacterium
AGACGTGTGCTCTTCCGATCTAATTATAAGAGTATCACTCATTCTAGAGAACGCGTCTTCGAATATTCCCGCGCCGGCGCGGTAAAAGGCCAGGCAGGGGGCGGGCGAAAAAAGCAGCTCCACGGCGCGCGCGCTGAACCTTTCCGACTTCAGGGCCATGGGCCCGAGCTCGTCGAAGAACAGCACCTTCCCAGCCGCCGCCGCCTGTTCCAGGGCGGAGAGCGCCGTGCCCTCGAGCGCCGCCAGGTTCAGCGCGTATTTATTGAAGGAAACACGGGAGACTATGCTCCTGGAGGCCAGCACCGTCCTTCCCCCCCCCAGCGCCTCTATTTCAAAACCCTCGCGCGTTTTGCCGCTGCGCAGTTCCAGCGTGCGGAAACCGCCCAGCCAGCGCCCGTAGGCCGCGCAGAGCTTGGACGAGAGCCGCTCCTTCAAAGCGCAGTCGGTAAAGCTGAAAACTAGTTTTAAAGGCGGCTTTTTCATTTACCCTCAAGCCACGCTCTGTTGGACAGCGCTGTCTTATTGCCGGGGTCTAGCCGCAAAGCTTCCAGGCACTCCGCCAGGGCCTTCTCCTCGGAACCGGCCTCCACCCAGGCCGCGCAGCGCCCGAGAGCCGCCTGCGCGCCAGCGCCGGAAAATTCATCCAAGGCCAGCGAAGGTTCCCCCATCAGGAGGTAGCCGAGGCCCTTGAGCAGTTTAAACTCCGGGTCCGGCGCGGGGCCGGCGGCCTCTATTTCCTCCAGGGCTTCGGAGGCGTTATCCAGCCAGTTGTCCCCCATCACCCACAGGCCCATATCGTTCCCGACGTCGCGGGGCTTATAGAGTACCTTGTTTTTCGGATCCTTGCGCGCGGAGGAAGGGGCGGCGGTCTCGATATTAAAATTAAGCCTGGCGTCGCTGGAGGAGGAAACGCCTTTCAGGAGTTTTTCGGTCTCGGCCGCTATCTCCCCCGCTTTTTTCAGCCTTTCCCCCGGCGCGGAAACCGGCAGGAAATATTCCCTCTTCGTATAACCGACGTTCGGTCGTTTAAAAGCGGACTGCAGCCGCCCGGCCATTTTTTCCCCGCGCGGCGCGTCGGCCAGGACAGCCTTCGGGGTTTCCAGCAGTTCGATGACCACCCTGGCTTCCTGCTCCGGCGGTATCCTGGAGAGGGCGGAATAGAGCGGGCTCTGCTGCTGCTTCGCGGCCGCGTCCCCCGGCGCCTCCGGCGCGGCCCCGGCATAAGCCAGGGCCATGGAGATGCCGCCTTTTTCATTGGCCGGGGCCAGCAGGAAGGCGCCTTCCAGCGCTTTTTTTACCTCGGCTCCGCGCCCGGCCTTGCGCAGCGCCCAGGCCAGCCTGAACCTGGCGACGGAATCGCGGGGCTTCAGGGAAAGCGCCCTGCGGTAAAGCTTGACGGCTTCCGTAAGCCTGCCGTCGCGCTCGCGCAATACGGCAAGTTCCAGCAGGGCGTCCTCGTAGCCGGGAAAAAGCGAAACCGCCTTCTCGAACTGCGCGGCGGCCGGCTCGTAGCGGCCCGTGCGGGCATAGAACATGCCCAGTTGGAAACGGTAAAGCGGGTTTGAGGGTTCGGAGGCGACGGCCGCCCTGAAATAATCCAGGGCTTTGGCCCGGTTGCCCAGGGCCTGGTAAACGGAGCCCGCGTTCATCTTGACGTCGGAACGTTCGGGGGCTAACCGCTCGGCCTGCAGGAAGTCCTCCAGCGCCTTAGGATAAAGGCCGGCGCGGGCCCGGACGATGCCGCGCAGTTGGAAGGCCATGGAGTTGGAGGGATCGAGGCGCAGTGCCTCCTCGAACTCCGAAAGGGCCTTGTCCGGCTCGCCCAGCCAATAAAGCGCGGAGCCGTAAAGCAGGCGGGGCCAGGGGCTTTCCGGGTTCTTCTGCGCCGACTTATAGAACTCGTCGGCGGCGGCGGCGTAATTTTCCTCCTCCATCAGGGAGTAGCCGCGCCGCAGATTTATGGCGCTCTGGTCCTCCATGATGCGGTCCCACACCGTCCTGCGCGGGGACGCTTCAGGAATGCAGGCGGCGGGGCGGCAGAAAGCCGCCAGCCAGGCGCAGCCCAGCAGGAAGCAAGCGGCTGACCTCACTGTCCGCCGCCTATCTTCAAAGGGCGGGGCGCGCTGAACTTCCCCTCGAAACCCAACAGGTCCACCAGCGCGATGCGCATGAAATAATTGCCGGGGGGGAGCAGCTCGTTAAGGTCGATCTTGTCGAAAGCGTCGTATTCCTTATCGAGCACGGTGGAGGTGAAGGCCTGGTCCTTGGAAACCTGCAGGTGGTAGCCCTGGATCGGGTTGCCCACCGAAAGCATCTTGACTATCTCGCTGGTGTCGATGCCCTTGCCGCTGATATCGGCGGCCGGGAGATCCTTGGGAAGGTTCACTGCCGGGCCGGCAGTCTTCCCTATTGGTTTCATATTAGCGAGGGACACCACCCCGCCCTCATTATTGAACTGCGCCTTGCCGGAAGCCGTAAGAATTGTGGCGGAGCCCTGTTCGAACTGCGGCAGCGGGGGCATCTTCACCGGCTGGGAAGGGGCCATATCCAGCTTGATCTCCGAAGCGAAGCCTTCCAGGACCTCCACGGTCTTGCCCTGGGCCTCGACGTCCACCTTTCCCCTGGTGACCTGCACCAGGGTGGTCAGGTCGTCCTTGAGCTTGGCCCCGAATTCGGTGTCCCCGGTCTTGGGGGTTATCCTGGCCGAGGCCGTGATCACGCGGGACTTGACGCTACGCAGTTCGCCGGCCAGGAGCTCGACGTCAAAGTTCTTCTTGCCGGGCGGGCGCAGGACCGCTATCGAGTTCGGGAAGAGGTTGAGGATCTCGCCGGTATAAAATTTGACATCGGCGCGGGCTCCGGCCATGGTGCGCAGCGTGTCGTTCTTGAACAGGTCCATCTTTGTGTTGACGCCCTGCCAGTCGGTGACCCCCGTGCGCCTGAAAAGCACCTCGTTAAGGGAATACACCAATTTTGCCGCCCTGTATTCTTCCTTCAAAAGGGTGGTCGGCACCCGCAGCGGCATCCCGGGCAGGGCGATGGAGGGGTCCGAGGAAGGGAGCCGGTTATATTTCAGGATCACGTTCCACTTCCTGGGGTCTTTGAGATAGGTGTTGGAGATGCTCCACAGCGTGTCGCCGGGCTTGACCACGATGGTCTGCAGTTCCTCTGCCGCCTGCGCGGCGCCGGGGCGCAGCAGGATCAGAAATCCGATAATGAATTTTTTCATACCGCCCCCCCGGGATTAACCAGCACCTTGCCTGACTCGTCCTTGCCGAGGTGTTTCGGGATGGTGAAAATGAACTTGGCGCCCTTGCCCGGCTCGGATTCGGCCCAGATCTTTCCGAGGTGGGCCGAGGCCACGTATTTGCAGATGGTCAGGCCCAGGCCGGTGCCGCCGGCTTTCTGGCCCTTCACCTGCTCGAATTTCTCGAAGACCTTGTCCAGGTATTCCGGCGGGATGCCGTCGCCGGTGTCGCGCACCCAGGCTGTGATATGGTCCCCGTCGTCGGAGACGCCGCAGGTGATGGCCCCGTTCTCCGGGGTGAATTTTATGGCGTTGCCGATAAGGTTGGTGAACATCCGCTCCATCAGCCCGGAGTCCGCGTTCACCAGGCTAGCCGCCGCCCCTTCCACCTCGAAGCGGAGATGCTTGCGCTGGCCCAGCGACTCCATCAGCGAGTTGACCCTGGCGGCGACTTCCCGCAGGTTTATCGGCGCCAGGCTTATCTCCATCTTGCCGGCCTGCATCTTCGCGGAGTCGAGGATATTGTTGATCATGCCGAGCAGCCGGAAGGAGGCGCGGTCTATGGAGATCAGCATTTTTCTCTGCGATTCGTTTATAGGCCCGGGGATCTCCTTGAGCATGAATTCCACGAAGCCTTTGATAGCGCCCATCGGGTTGCGCAGGTCATGCGTGATGGAGTGAAGGAAGTCGTCCTTGATGCGGGCCAGTTCCTTGTCCAGTGTGATGTCGTAAAAGCCCACCAGCCTGCCCAGCGGCTCGGAGTGTCCCGGCGCTATAATGGGCATGGCGAAGCATTTGAAAAAGCGGTGCGACTGCTCCTGCGAGATCTCGATCTCACGGGAATGATTCTCCTCGCTGCTCACGAAAACGTCCATTACCGGCTCTTTGATGGTTTCGGCCGCTATCAGGCCGGCCAGGGCCTTCCCCTCTACCGGCTCCTTCTGGCCTATGCCCAGCACGGACCTGGCCTTGCGGTTGGCGACCTGCACCTTGCCCGCCATGTCGGTCATGACTATGCCGTCCTCGGTGGAAAAGAGAATGGCCTCGGTGTTCTTCTGCTCGCGGATGATGCGGTCGTGAC
>CAMTWW010000165.1:0-7066 GCA_947085555.1 uncultured Elusimicrobia bacterium
ACCTCGTCGCGTCTTTGCTTGTAAATCGCCATATGATAGTCCTAGCGGCTCCCTCCCACTCCGTCCTTCTTCGCCTCCAGTTCCGCCAGTCTTTTCTTCAGGTCCTGGCTATCCTGCTGCCCGGCTGACTGCGGGCTGACCAAAGGTTCCGGCCTGGGAAGCGGCGGCCCCACCATGGGGTCGGCGGCCGTCTTAAGAAAAGAAAAGACAGACCCGCCTTTAAGGCGTTCAAAAAGGGCTTCCGATTTGTTTTCATTATTGTTCATAGCTATCTATGAAGACACCGCTTCACACCGACTAAACCGGGTCACAGGAGCCTCCGCTTATAACGCGATTGGTTTTATCAGCTATCTCATTCCTGGCGGCTTCCAGGTATTCTTTTTCACGTTTCAGGTCCGCGGCCATGGCTGTTAAAGCCCCGAAGTTTTCCCGCACAACTATGCCGGAAACCCCGGTTAAGGATGAAAGGCGGTCGCCTCCGCCCACCTGTGCCACGAAGTTTGACAGTGTCTTCCCATAACCCTCCAGGCGTTTTGAGACATATTCTATAGATGAACACACAGAGCCGACCTTGCTGAGCGTATCCAGAGCTCTATCGTAGTTTGCGCTCAATTGCGCGAACTGCTGCCGGTTTTTTTCCTGGAGTTCGACCATAAAGCGGGTCAATGACTTGTCAATAATTGCGCCGATATTTTCTAACGCCGCGGCCAGCAGTTGCTCATTACCGTTAACCACTTTTTTAAGTCCGGCTTCCAGCGTCTGGGAGCTTGTCTTAAAGTCCTCCGCCAGCAGGTTGAAGTCCAGGAATTTTCCCCGGAAGTGCTCCGCCTGCTTGTTAAATGCCTGTCCCATCCCGGATAATTCTCCGTGGAGCTGTTTCAGGTGAACTTCATATTTCTCCGGGTCTATCCTGTCCATTATTTCAGCCATCTTATCCATCTTGACCCCGGCCCCGGACAGCTGCTGTACGGTTTCCTCCCCCTTCAGGCGCAAAAGTTCCATTTTCCGCCCGAATTCCGCCAGGGCATCGACCCCGGCTTTCTTCTCCGCGTTTCCCTTCAACTGCGCTTCCGTCGCCACCCTGAAAGCTTCGCCCAGTTTTTTTTCCAAAGCCTCTGCGTGCGTCCAGGATTTCTCGAGCTGACTATGCAGCCGCTGGTCAAGTTCGGATGACTTTTGCCGGTCGGCGAGGGCCTTTAACAGTTCCGACGCCGCATTTTTCACGGCCGCCCCGTACTTCTCCAGTTCCCCCGCCTGCGCCGCGCCCTGCGTCCTGAAACCGTCCAGCCGCTCCGCGAGCCCGGCAAAGCCCGCCAGGAGTTCGTCCGTTCTTTTTTCAGCAGCCCCGCCGACAGAGGCCTCGATCCCGGAAAGTTTTTTTTCCACCAGCGCGGTTAAATTCCTCTCCAGCGAGTCCAGCCGGGTTTCCAGCGCCGCCGGTGCGGCCGGTTTTTGCTCTATCAGCGCGGCGATATTCTTCTCCAATAGCTCCAGCCTGGCTTTCAACGCCGTCAGCTGTTCCGGGGCAACCGCCGGCGCGGCGGCAGGCCGGGGCTCGGAACGCGGCTCCGGGGACGGAGGCGCGATGGAAAGGAAGATAGAGTCGGCTTTGACGGCGCCGTGCTGGTTATGGTTTTTCTTATTCTCAGGATTAGGCATAATTAACTCCGGTCAGGCGCCGGCGTTCTCACCGGCCAGCAGCAGCCTCTCCGGGTCGGAGGGCTTTACTATCTTCCCTTCTTTTATAAGGTCCGCGGCGGCCTGCATTATGAGCTCCATGGCCCCTTCCTTTTTTTCCGGGGACGGGACGCCGTAACTCATGCTCTGTTCCACCATCTGCCAGGTCTTTTCCGCCATCTGGCTTTTTACCTTCTGCCGCACTTCGTCCGGCAGTTCGGATAATGCGCAAGCCCAATCCTCCACCTTTACCGCCGCCACCATAAATGAAAGGTCTCTGTCGCTGAACAGAGCGATATCCTCCGGCAGCAGCACATGTTTGCGCACCTCGGCCGCCAGCTCCGGATGCTTTTTCCTAAGCTCGCCCAGCGTACCGCGTTTGGCGCGCAGATTCAGCCCCTCAAGCGCGCTCAACGCCCCGTCCAGCCCGCCTATGGTCCCGCCCAGGCGCCTTTCCAGCTCGTCCTTGAGCGTGTTTATGATATCGGGCTCTATAAAGCGTATTTTAGCCATATTGCTGATGACATCGGAGGCGAAAGCGGCCGGGAGTTTTTTTAGGAATTCATTGCGCACGTCCGGCGGCAGCCGGCCGGCCACAAGCGCCACATTGGCCGGATCCTCGGTTACCATCATGTTAAGCAGGAACGGGACCTGCGCCAGTTTAACGTTAAAGACCACGTCGCCGTTTTCGGACTGAACGGCATCCTCCTGCCTCTCGCCGGCGGGCCGGGCTGTCGCCATTGTACCGCCCAAACCCAGCGCAGGCAGATTGGCGCCGCCGGGGCCGGGCTCCTTCCCCAGCTCCATAGTGATCTGGTGGCTCTGCTGCACCTTCGCCATGGTGCTCATCGCCCCGGCAAGTTTAAGGAAACCGATCGCGACCACTATAATGGCGATGATCCCCATTACGGCCAGCATTACATATTTCAGGACCATGCTAATGGTTTCGGGAGTGTACCAGATCGTGCGCCACAGCGGCGCGAACGGGGACTTCAGGACGGTCAGCCGGTCCCCCCTTTTCACGTCGAGCATAAGGATCTCGGAAATCACTTTGCGCACATTCTCGGAATCCGCCGCCGGCAGATCGCGGTTCAATATGATGCTTACCGTCATCCGTTTGACGAAAGCCGACGGGTAAAGTATCTGGCGATTATAGGACCTTTTATCGTCTCCGCCGGAGGACGCGGCGGCGGGAAACCCGGGGAGCAGGTAGTCACCGGACTGCGCGTCGCCGCCGGCGGCCTGCCATTTGAACATGTCGCCCTTTTCCCGGGGGGCGAACTCCAGCTTCTCCGTGCGGTTAAAGTCCATTAAAGTTTCCACCACCACTTTGGCCTGGTTCGGCCCCAGCAGCCGCACCAGCACGTCGTCGGCCTTCTGCTCCAGAGTCCTCTCGTACCGGGCTTTGTCTTCGAACGGCAGCGACTGTGCGGCGAGCGGCGCCGCCCAAAGTATTACAGCCGCGCCCGAAGCGGCCAGCGCGGCAATAGAGCGGACTATCGTGTTTTCATTTAGTTGTGTCATTTGATTACCCTCTTCACAGGAAAGACTGCAGCCGCCTTTCCACCACCAGCGGCACGCTGCCCTTCATTATCTCCAGTATCCCTTCCAATATCATGGTCTTGATCCGCACGTCCATCCAGACCTTGGCCCGCATTTTGCCGGCGATCGGCACGCAGACCATGTTGGCGAAAAAGATGCCGTAGAAAGCCGAGGTTATGGCGATCGCCATCGCCGGGCCCACGCTCTCCGGATTACCCAGGTCCTTCAGCACTTCTATAATGCCTATAAGCGTGCCCAGCAGGCCGAACATGGGGGCCATGACGCCCATGGTGCGGTAGACGTTGGCGACCTCGTTCATATCATCTACGCGCTGGTTGATCTCCTGTTCAAGAACCTGGCGCACAAAGTTATAATCGTTGTATTCAAGCGCCGCGCTGGCCGCTCTGCCCAGAAACCCCCCCGCCGCGGCCGGATCGGCGTCCTTCAGGGAGGCAAGCCCGCGCATCCGGCACTGCTCCGCCAGGTCTACAAGCGCCGGGATCATCTTTTCCGGGGAAGACTCCCCGTCCTCCCTGAAAAAACACCCCAGTTCGGATACTGCCCGGGTCAGATGTTTCAACGGCGTGTTCAGAAGCGTGGCCACCAGGGTGCCGCCAAGCACCACAACGACTCCGTGCATATTGATCAGCGAGGCCGAGAGCTGATTGCCTGTAAAGCCGGCAAAGATAAGGCCCGCAGCGCCGGCGATCCCGATAATTGTTGTAATGTCCATGTCGTTCCTCCGCTGTTGCGCTCCGGCGAACCCTTAGGGCTTCACCGGGATTTTAAACCAGAACGTAGAGCCCTTCCCCAGACCGGGGCTGGCCGCGCCTATCTCGCCCTTATGGGCGCGCACCACTTCCTGCGCTATGGAAAGTCCCAACCCCCAGCCCTGTTTGCGCAGTTTCTCGTCCTTCTGGTATTTGGCCTGGTAGAATTTCTCGAATATTTTCTTTATCTCCGTAGGGTGTATGCCTATACCGGCATCCTTCACCAGTGTAACCATATATTTTCCCTCCCGCCGGAAAGAAACCTCCACGCGCTTGCCGGCCGGAGTGAATTTTACGGCGTTGTTCACCAGGTTCATGAACACCTGTGAGAGCCTGAATTTGTCTCCGTCCACCAGCACACCCTCGGGGAACTCGCGCACCACAAGTTCAACGTCCTTTTTTTGCGCGTTTATGGAGAGACCGGGCAGAATATCTTTGGCCATCTCCGGGAAATCAAAAAGGGTTTTCTCCATTTTAAGCTTGCCGGCCTCTATCATGGCAAGGTCGGTAAGGTCCGCTATAAGGCGGCCAAGCTGGTCCGTGGAACTCACTATATTCTTAAGGTAAGCGGCCTCTTTTTCCCCGATGTTCTTCTTAATGAGCAGTTCGCTGAACCCCCTGATGGAAGCCAGGGGCGTGCGCACGTCGTGCACCACCATGGAGAGGAACTTGGACTTCATATCGTTAAGGCGGCCCAGCTCCTGGTTAGAAAGCGAAAGCTGCACCGACATCCCCTCCAGCTCCTGTTTGCGCTGGTAAAGCTGCCCCTGCGCCAAAGCTATACGTTCCATGTACTGCTGTATCACCCTGTTCGAAAAATTCCGCCGCTGGTTAAAGAACGTGGACTGCATAAAGCCCGAAACCTGGGCGACCACAAGGAAGCCCGCCCCCAGCAGGAACAGCGACAGGGTAATAATGGCGATCACGATTATTTCCATACGCGCTATTTCCACCCCTGGGCATCCATAAACTTCCTGGTAACCAAGTCGCCGGGATTGAGTTGCAGCGCATTCCGGTACGCCTTCTTCGCCTTTTCCTTATCCCCCAGCATGAAGTAGGCCGACCCCAACCTGGTCCAAGCCACGGGATTCTTCTCGTCGAGCACCGCGACCTCTTCACACTCCCTAGCCGCGACATCGAATTGTTTTATATAGAAGCCGCCGGCGGCTTTCCGCAGCTTTTCCCTTATAAGCGCCTCTTTAGACAGTATCTCGTCGCGGCGTACCGGGATCCTGACAAGATCGCTCATTATGTAAAGCAGTTCCTCGAACATGGCGCCGCCGCGCAAATCGGCGCCAAGCGCGGCATGCGCCAGCAGGAAGCCCTTAAGGTCCTTACCTTCTATATAGGCGGCTATCGCCTCCGCGCCCGTGCCGGACTGCTCCGTCTCCCTTGAAAGGAGTTGTTCCCGCGCCGGTATCTCGCCTAGTTTAAGGCCGGCTATAACGGCGGCCAGTCGTTTTTGCTTTATACCCCAGTCACCCTCTTTAAGCCTGGGCTCCAGGTTGAAGGCTTTATTGATATTGGCGTCCGCGGAGACATACCTGCGCGCGGCGAGGTCCTTCCGCGCCAGTTCCAGGAAATCGTTGGCGAACAGCCCCAGTTTTTCTATGCTTTCCCTGGGGGCCATAAGTTTGGCGCTTTGCACCCGCTGGGACTTGCCGGCAAGGGGCTGCCTGGTCACCGTCGGGCCAAGCCGCATGGAAAGCCCCAGTTTATGCATGGCGCCCAACTCGCCGTACGGAGACATGGAGTAATCTATATCCATAAGGGAAAGCCTGAAACCCACACCCACCCGCAGGCCGCTTCCAATGGACTGCCCCGTGCGGTAGCCGGCCCGCAGCGAAAGCAGCTGAAAAGCCACATATTCCGCGCCGAAAGCGGCGTAATATTTCTCGTCGTTCGCATAGGTCTGGTCCAGGCTGAGTATCAGGCTGGCGCTGCCGCCGGGGTGGGAATGCCAGGAACCGCCCAGCGTGGCGGCCAGCGGCAAAGGTGAAGACCGCTTATCAAACTTCAGCCCTGGGCCGATATTCTTTACCGCCATGGCCACCCTGAATTCCTGCGCCGGCGCCTTGCTCAGCCAGTAATTGGCGGGCCTTATGTAGTAGACCGCGCCCAGGTCTAAAGCAGCGGTATCAGCGGAAACTTTATCCAGTTTTTCGCTTATAAATTTAATTCCCGCGCCCACATTAAGCACCGGCCGTTCAATTTCGTCTTTGATCAGGGCTCTGCCATAGGCGCCGCCCGCCGCGATATCGGAAGACTCCACCTTGCTGATCTTCGTACCCTGCGCGTCGTAGCCCTGGAAAGGCGCCACGCTCAGACGGGTAATATTAAAACCAAATGTAGACCCGTAACGCACGGGATAGGCTACAGCCAGGTACTGCGTGGTTACGTCCTCCATTGAGGCATTGTAGGTAGCGGCAAGCTCCGGCCCTTCCATACCGGCCAGCCCGGCCGGGTTCCACCAGGCGGAGTAGGCATCCTCGGTAATAGAGGTGTAAGACTCTCCCATGCCGGTCCCGCGCGGGCTGGGAGAGAATTTAAGGAAAGACGCCGCCGAAGAGCCGGCATCCCCGGAATTGGCCGGGAAAGGAAAAACGCCTCCCGCAAGCCACAGGGCCGCAAAGGCTAATGCTTTCGTTATTTCTCTTCTCATAGACTATTCCCATCAATAGTCTATACCCGCGGCGGGTTAAAATCCCGAAGAAATAACGAAACCGGCAAAGAAAGCCGCGCTCCGGCCGCGCCGCCTGGCCGCCTCACCGCCGGCCCAGAACCTCCTCCGCTTTCTCCAGCACCTGCTCCGGGGGCGTCATTTTCGGGAAATAGCAGACGAAGCCGCGGGCCGAAGCGAAGATCTTGTTCAATTCTATATCCATGAAATTTTCCCCCGTCATCACGACAAAAGGAATATCATCAAGCCCGGGGGTCCGCGCCGCCCTGCGCTTAAGCTCTATTATAAACTCCGTCCCGGACATTTCCGGCATAGAAACGTCCAGCACGATAAAATCCGGGATGACCTCCTGGAGAACGGCAAGGGCCTCCCTGCCGTTCCCCGCCAGCAGCGCTGC
>CAMTWW010000166.1:0-15455 GCA_947085555.1 uncultured Elusimicrobia bacterium
ACGCACCTCCGGGGAGATGTTAATTCTCTCCTCGGGATACATCTTACCAATAATTGCTAAAAACCAAAACCGGCAAGCTATTTTTGAAAATGCTCTCCCTATGAGAAATTTTAAGGGTGGCTGTTTGCTAAGACCTCTGGAGCTATGCTCATAGGGCGGCCAATACTTGGGCGGGTAGCTTTACTCGTCCGCAAAGCACCATGAAAACGAGTGCGCGGTGGAAGGGGACGTTGCTTTGTTTCTTGGTTATTTACACGCACCCCGCCCCAGTACCAGCAGGGCCGCCGACGCTAAAACACCTTTGCAGTTCGGACGCATATCAATATTACTCACATTCCCATCAGCTTTTTCCACCAGGACTTTTCTTCTTCCTTGAGCTCCGGCGCCTGCTCGAAAACAGGCTCTTCCGCCTGGCCCCGGTAGACGGGCATTCCCACCCGGAAGGTGGTGCCGCGGCCGGGCTCGCTTTCCAGCGTGATCCTGCCGCCCTGCAGTATGACCATGGCCTTGGTGATGGAAAGGCCCAGTCCGGTCCCGCCCACCTTCTCGCCGGCGGCCACCTGCACGAACTTTTCGAAGACCTTGGCCTGGTCCTCCTTCCTGATGCCGCAGCCGTTGTCCGTCACGGAGAAGAAAGAGTAGCCGCTCAGGGCTTCCCTGCCGGCGTCGGCCGACACCGTTATATTCCCGCCCTGCGGCGTGAACTTGATGGAGTTGGAGATAAGGTTGATAAGCACCTGGATGGTGCGGCGCTTGTCGGCGTAGATATTCTGCACTCCCGGTTCGCAGCCGACGGAAAGATTCACGCCTTTCGAGGTGGCCCAGGTCTTCATTGAATCCGCCGCCTCTTTCGCTATTTCCGCGGCTTCCGCTCCCTCCTTGTGGAAGACCAGTTTTCCGGACTGCAGTTTCGAGAAGTCCAGGATGTCCGTGATTATGGAATTAAGGCGCTCGGTATTGCGGATGGCGGTATTCAGGATCCCGCGGCCGGCACTCTCCTCTTTCGAGAAATCACGGTTCAGCAGCTCGAGTGCAGCCTTGATAGAGGTGAGCGGGGAGCGCAGCTCGTGGGTCATATTGGCGATGAATTCCTGCTGCAGCTGTTCCACCTGTTTCAGCCTGGCGGCGTCCGTGGGGATAGAGACCGTACCTACTATCTTGCCTTCTTCGTTCTGGATGATAGCGGTGGCTTTTTTTACCGTTTCCGCCAGGCCGGCCGGCCCGCTGTTTTCCAGCTCTCTTGAGATATCCGTCTTGCTGCCGGACTGGATCTCTTTGGCCAGGGAGACCACCTGGCTTTCCAGCTGGGAGAGGTCCATGATCTTTTTGCCGGAAAGCTCGGACAGGGGCCTGCCGGAAATGACTTCGGCCTGGGGGTTCATCATTAAGATGTTGCCGTTCCTGTCCACTACCACCACCCCGTCCGCCAGATTGGTCATTACGGTCTCGGCGCGCATCATGTCGTTCTCGACTTTTTTCTTTTCGCCGCGGATGCCTTCGAGGGCCTTGTTCACGCTGTCCTCTATCTCCTTCCTGAGCTTGGCCGCCAGTATCTCCATTATGCGGCGCTGCTCCGCGGGATCGGCGGTGCTGCTGGCTATCACGGTCCCGATAGCCGCTTCAAAGCCCTGGTCGGAGAGATTTTCAGATATGTTCACCGGGGGGGCGGCGGCCTGCCGCCCGGTCTGCGCCTCCGCCGCCGCGGCGGAACCTGTACCTGTGCCGGCACCCGGGCCGGAGCCAGGCCCGGCTTGCGGCTGCGAGTCCACCTTGGCGTAAACCGCCTCGCTGATGCTGATCCTTTCGATACCGCGCTCTTTGAGGAAGGTTTTGGCCTCGCCCTTGAAAGCCTGCACCTGGCAGAGCGCCAGCAGGTCGTCCACGGAGACGCCCTTGGCGAAGGTTATGGTCTGGATGCGGGACTTGGTGAACAGGTTCTTCAGCGAATTAGGCAGCTTGTCCGCGGAGAGCAGCGGCGTGCTGTTTATGAGCAGCTTGTCAGTGTCCAGCGTGATGGAGAAATCCCCGCCGCCCAGGGACTCTGAGATCTTCCCTAGCAGGGCCTCTCCCTCGCTAAGCGCCAGCTTGACCTGGGGGTGGTCCGGCTTATAAAGGTTTATCTGCACCAGCGCGCGGGTGAAGACCTTTAAAAAGTTGAACCAGAGCAGTTTCGGGTCCTCTGTCATAGGCGAAAGAGATTCTTTCCTTTCAGGCCTTTGGTGGCGTTCCTGGTGTCGAAGACAAGGCGGGATTTTTTGACTATTTCAGCGTAATCAATGCAGGAATGCGGGGTTATGATCAACACGCAGTCGTAAGAACCGAGTTTTTTCAGCGCGTCTTTCTTCGAGCGGCGGACTTCGCCTTCAAGATCGGTCTCGGCGACGTAGGGGTCGTAATAATCGGCTTTCGCCCCGGTCTTTTCCAGCAGCGTCAGCACGTCGCGGGCCGGCGACTCGCGCGAATCGGAAATATCCGGTTTATAGGACATGCCTATCATGAGTATTTTGGACCTGCTCAGGGCCTTGCCCCGGGTATTGAGGAGCTCGCCCAGGCGCGTCACCACGTGGTCGGGCATGGCGGAGTTTATCGCGCCGGCCAGCTCGATAAAGCGCGGCTCGAAATTAAGCGTCTTCATTTTCCAGCCCAGATAATGCGGGTCCAGCGGTATGCAGTGGCCGCCTATGCCGGGGCCGGGGTAGAAAGGCATGAAGCCGAAAGGTTTGGAGGCTGCCGCGTTTATAACTTCCCAGACGTCCAGGCCGAGCTTATCGCACATCAGGGCCAGCTCGTTTATCATGGCTATGTTGACGGCGCGGAAGGTGTTTTCAAGCAGTTTCACCAGCTCGGCCGATTCGGCGCTGGAAACTTCCAGCACCTTGTCTATCACGGCCGCGTACAGCATGCCGGCCAGCGTGGTGCAGGCCGGTGTAATGCCGCCTACCACCTTGGGCGTGTTCTTTACGCCGTATTTTTTATTGCCCGGGTCCACGCGCTCAGGCGAGAAGGCCAGGTAGAAATCCCTGCCGGCCTTGAGGCCGCCCCGCTCCAGCATGGGCTTTACCAGCTCTTTGGTGGTTCCGGGATAGGTGGTGCTTTCCAATATTATCAGCTGGCCGCGGCGCATGAATTTGCGGGTCTCCTGCACGGAGGCCACGATGTAGGAGACGTCCGGGTCTTTGCTTTTGCGCAGGGGGGTGGGGACGCAGATGATGACGGCGTCCATCTTCCTGAGGGCGGAAAAATCCAGCGTGGCCGTAAGCAGGCCTTTTTTGACCATGGCGGCGACTTCGGAGGAGGGAACGTCGGAGATATAGGACTCTCCATCCTTTATGTCGCGCGCTTTCTGCGCGTCCACTTCAAAACCGGTAACGGCGAAACCGCCCTTGGCGAATTCCATGGCCAGCGGCAGGCCCACATAGCCCATGCCCACTATGCCGATCTTCGCTTTCCTGTCTTTAATGAGTTTTTTGATTTTTTGCATTTTCGGCCGGCCCTCCGAATCCAACTGAAATTATACTAAAAAGACGGAGGATGACCAGGGATAAGTTGATAAGTTGACAGGTTGATAAGTTGATAAAGTAACCAAACCTTATCAACTTTATTAACTCTATCAACTAGTCAACTCCCCTTAATGTCCCGAAATCCTCCTTTTCTAACCGGGCATTTAATTAATACAATTATTGTCTATGGAGTGGATTTTACAGCTTCCGGTACTATTTTTTTCCGTCATTTTCCATGAATTCGCCCACGGCTATACGGCCTACAGGTACGGAGACGATACCGCTTATCTTTCCGGCCGCCTCTCTTTCAACCCCCTGCCGCATATTGACCCGGTAGGCACCGTGCTGCTTCCCGCCGCCTGCATTTTTATGGGTTTTCCCGCCATAGGCTGGGCCAAACCCGTGCCGGTCAACCCCTGCCGTTTGCAGCGCCCGCGCGCCGACATGGCCCTTGTGGCCGCCAGCGGCCCGCTGTCCAATATCCTGCTGGCGCTGACCGCCGCCATAACTTTCAAGCTGCTTACCCTGGTCTACGGTTATATCCCGGGGGAGCTTGCCGTCACCCTGCTTAAAACTTTAGGCTTCGCCGTAGTTATCAACCTGCTGCTCGCCGTCTTTAACCTGCTCCCGGTCTTCCCGCTGGACGGCAGCCAGATAGCGCTGGGCCTGCTGAAAGGCAGAGCTCTGGAAATTTACGAGAAGCATCTGCCCTACGGGGTTTATATAATAATAGGCCTGTTGGTCAGCGGGCTGCTCCCGCGCATCATGCACCCGGTGCTTAATCTGGCGCTGCTGCTGATGACCCCGATAATGGGGGCGTTTTAAACGCCTTAGGCTGAACTATGGAAAACAATAAGAAACCCGTGGTCGTTTCAGGAGTAAGGCCGACCGGCCGGCTGCACCTGGGCAATTACTGGGGCGCTCTTAAGAACTGGCTGGAGCTGCAGGAGAAGTACGACTGCTATTTCTTCGTCGCGGACTGGCACGCGCTGACCACCGGAACCGACAAAAGCGAGACCATCGCCGAGAATACACGCGAGATGGTGCTTGACTGGCTGGCCCTTGGCCTCGACCCCGCCCGCTGCGTTTTCTTCCGGCAATCCGACGTCAAGGCGCACGCCGAACTGGCGCTGCTGCTCGGCATGGTAACGCCTATAAGCTGGCTGCTGAGGAACCCCGCTTTCAAGGAGCAGCTGCGGGAGCTGCACAAAGCTAAGTACAAGGGACAGGAAGAGAAGACAAAGAAGGCCGGGGGCGTGACCAAACAGCTCGCCGAAGCCCATGGCCACGATGCCGAAGAACTGGCGCTGCAGAGCGACATGGCTGTGCTCGGCTTCCTGGGCTACCCGGTCCTGCAGGCCGCCGACGTGCTGCTCTACGACGCGAAGTTCGTGCCTATAGGCAGGGACCAGCTGCCTCACCTGGAAATCTCGCGCGATATAGCCCGCCGCTTCAACCACGTTTTCGGTGCGAATATCCTCTGCGAGCCCGAGCCGCTGTTCACCAGTTCCCCGCTGGTGCCCGGCATAGACGGCCGGAAGATGTCCAAGTCCTACGGCAACACCATAGCGCTGGGCGAGGACGCCAAAAGCCTGGAAGCCAAGATCAGGAAGATGTACACGGACCCGCTCAAGATAAAAGTTGACGACAAGGGCCACCCCGAGGGCTGCGTAGTCTGCGCCTTCCAGAAGCTTTACAACCCGGCCTGGAAAGCGCAGGATGAAGCCTGCCGCGAAGGGAAGACGGGTTGCGGTGCCTGCAAGGGTCGGCTGGTAGAACTGATGGAGAAGGAAGTGGGCGCTTTAAGGGCGCGGCGCGAAGCGCTGGCCGCCTCCCTCAAAGTGGAGGACGTGCTGGCGGCGGGCGCAGCCAGGGCCGCCGCCGCCGCCGGCCTGAAAGTTAAAGCCGCTTCCAAAGCCGCGGGATTGATATGACCGCCATAGACATACATCTGGAAAATTTCGAGGGTCCGCTCGACCTCCTGCTGCACCTCATCAAGAAGAACAACCTGGATATCTACGACATCCCGATCTCGCAGATCACCACCGAGTACCTGCAGTATCTCGACCTGATGAAGAGCCTCGACCTGGACGTGGCCGGGGAATTCCTGGTAATGGCCGCCACCCTGATGCAGGTGAAGGCCAAGATGCTCCTGCCAGCGCCGGAAGCGCCCGAGGGCGAGAACGGCCCGGACCCGCGCGGCGCGCTGGTCTCCATGTTGGAGGAATACCAGCGCTACAAGGAAGCCTCGAAAGAACTGAACGGCCGCTTCGCGAAGTTCAAGGATGCCTTCTACCGCGGCTCGCCTGTTTTCTCCGGCGAAGATAAATACCTGGAGCTGGACCTTTCCGCGCTGCTGGACGCCGTGAAGCGGGCCTTCGAACGGACCGAGCCCAGCCGCGGGGTGGAGGTGGACCAGTTCCCTATAGAGTCGCGCGTAGAGAAGATAGAGAAACTGCTGGAAGGCCGGGAGTGGCTGCTCCTGGACGAAGTGTTCGCCTCCGAGACCAGGCGCCTGGGCGTCATAACCTGCTTCATGGCCCTGCTCGAACTGGTAAAGCAGAGGAAGATCCTGGTCTCGCAGGACGAAGCGTATACCGAGGTCCGCATTTATCCGGTTCCCGCCGGCGAGGCTAAAGGCTGAAGGCTGAAGGAAAAGCACAGAAAACAAAAAAGATTTCTCCGCCCTTTAGCCTTAAGCCTTTAGCCTTACTACACGAGGTACATATGGAAGATTCAGAACTTAAAAAAGTACTCGAAACCCTGCTGTTCATCACCGACGCCCCGCTGCCGGTGAGCCGCATAGCCCAGCTTTGCGAGATAAAGAACAAAGAGCGGCTTGAAACCGCCCTTGTCGAACTGCGCAGGAGCTACGACGAGGAAGGACGCACCCTGCGGGTCATGCAGGTGGCGGGAGGCTGGCAGCTGGCCACCCGGCCCGAATACGGCCTGTGGGTGCGCAAGCTTTACCAGAACAAGATGACAGTGCGCCTGACGCAGGCCGCGCTGGAGACTCTCTGCATCATAGCCTACAAGCAACCGCTTACCCGCGCCGAGATAGAGGCGATACGCGGCGTGGAAGTCATCGGCCCGCTGGAAACCCTTACCCAGCGCAGGCTGATCACGGTGGTGGGCCGCCGCGAGAGCATAGGCCGGCCCATACTTTACGGCACCACCGGCGAATTCCTGCGCCAGTTCGGCCTGAACTCGCTGGACGATATGCCGAAGCTGGAAAGCTTCAACATCGAGAACCTGGCCGGGGCCGCCCAGGCTACCGCTATAGACCTTATCGAGCAGGAATCCATCCCTGAGCCGGCCGCCGAAGCCGCAGTCTCCGAACAGCCCGCAGACGAATCCGGGAAAAAGCCGCAGTGAGTCTTCGTTAGTCGCTTAATAATGCCTGAAATCAGAAAAGATCCCGTTTTCGGCCGCTGGGTCATAATGGCCTCCGAGCGGGGCCTGCGCCCCAATGAATTCCTCGCTGCTGGGGAAGAGGCCGGCTACACCTGCCCCTTCTGTCCCGGCAATGAGCACCTTACTCCGCCCACCCTTTACTCCCTGTCCGGCCAACGCCTTAAAGGGGCCGCGGCGGCCGGCGGCTGGCGCCTGCGCGTGGTGGGCAATAAGTATCCGGCGCTGGTTTCCGCAGGTTCCGCCGAAAGCAGCCGCGAGGGCATCTATACTTCGATGGACGCCCTGGGCTTCCACGAAGTGGTAGTGGAAACCCCGGAGCACGGCCGCCCGCTGGAGCAGCTGCCCGCCGAAGCGGTGTCCGACGTGGTAAAAACCTTCATGCGGCGCGTCAGGGAGATGAAAAAGGACCCGCGTATAAAGCATGTCCTGATCTTCAAGAACCACGGCCGCAACGCCGGCGCCAGCCTACTGCACCCGCATTCGCAAATCATAGCCATGCCCCTGGCCCCGCTGCGCGTGACCCAGGAGATAGAAGGCGCCGCCGCCCATCACCGGGAGCGCGGCGCCTGCGTTTACTGCGACATCGTCGCCGCGGAACTCGCCTTTAAAAAACGCGTGGTGGCGGAAAACGGCTCATTCGCAGCCGTCACCCCCTACGCCAGCTGCTTCCCTTTCGAGACCTGGATACTTCCAAAAAAGCATCTCAGCCATTTCGAGGAGATGCCGGAGGTTGAGGCTCCGGCGCTGGCCGAAGCGCTCAAGACCGCGCTCGGTAAACTTTCCGTTTCCCTGCCGGACCTGGCCTATAACCTGATAGTTCATACCATGCCTGTCCAGGAGCCTGAGGCGCCGCATTACCACTGGCATATAGAGATAACGCCGAAACTCACCCGCGTGGCCGGCTTTGAATGGGGCACGGGTTTTTATATCAACACGGTCTCGCCCGAGGAGGCCGCGGAAATCCTGAATTCAGGGAAGAAGTACAAGATCTAGAGGAGAACTATGAAGATCCTTATCGCGGCCAGCGAAGCTTTTCCCTTCTGCAAGACCGGCGGCCTGGCCGACGTGACCGGGGCGCTGGCCCAGGTCTTCTCCAGGGCTGAAGACACCGAGGTGGCGCTTTTCCTGCCGCGCTACCGCAATGTGGGCGGCGGGGCCTTTTCCCTTAAAGCGGCGGGCGGCAGTTTTCTGATCCCCGTCGGCAACCGGGTGGAGACCGCCACCATGAGCCGCGTACAGTGGGGCAAGGTGGCCGTCTGTTTCATAGAGAACCCCAAATATTTCGACCGGCCCGGCATCTACCGCACCGCGACGGGCGACTATGAGGACAACGACGAAAGGTTCCTCTTCTTCTCGCGTACCGTGCTGGAGGGGGCCAAGTTCATAGGCTTCAAGCCCGACATCATACACTGCCACGACTGGCAGACCGGCCTGGTGCCGGCCTATTTGCGCACCCTTTACCGCATAGACTCTTTTTACGCCAAGACGGCCTCGGTCTTCACCATCCACAATATCGCCTACCAGGGTATGTTTCCCAGGGAGACCCTGCTTAAGGCCGGCTTCTCCTGGCAGGACTTCACGCCGGAGCGCCTGGAGTATTACGGCGGGATAAATTTCATGAAGGCCGCGCTGGTCTTCGCCGACCTGGTGACCACGGTCAGCCCCACCTATGCGAGCGAAATACAGTATCGCCCTGAATTCGGCCACGGGATGGAGGGCGTGCTCAAGCGCCGCACCTCCGATCTGTTCGGCATCCTGAACGGGATCGACGAGGAGATCTGGGACCCGGCTACCGACACTTTCCTGGAGCGCGGCTATGAGCTGAAGAGCTTCCAGCGCGGCAAGGCGGCTGCCAAGAAGGCGCTGCAGAAGGAGCTGGGGCTGGAGGAGAATAAGGACCTGGTGCTGGCCGGGGTGGTGAGCCGCCTGGACCGCCAGAAGGGCCTGGACACTTTGCTGAAGATAGCGCCGGAGTTCCTGGACAAGATGCAGTTCGTGGCGCTCGGCTCCGGGGATCCCGGCCTGACCGATGCTTTAGCAGCGCTGGCCAAGGCCGAGCCGAAGCGCGTGGCTTTCAGGTCCGGCTTCGACGAGGCCCTGGCCCACCGCATCTACGGCGGCTCCGATATTTTCATCATGCCTTCCCGCTTCGAGCCCTGCGGCCTGAGCCAGATGATAGCCATGCGCTACGGCTCCCTGCCGGTGGTGACGCGCACCGGCGGGCTCAAGGACACGGTGTTTTACAACGGCGAACCCAAGGACTCCAATGGCTTCGCGATAGACAATCCGGACGAGGGAGAGCTGCGCTCCGTGATGGGTCATATCATCTCGCTCTACGGCTGGCGCGAGAACTGGAACCTGATGGTGCGCAACGCCATGCGCGGCGACTACGCCTGGGGCAAATCCGCCGAAGCCTACCTCAAACTCTTCAGCATCGCCGCGCAGCGAAGACAGTTGTAAGGCAGGAGGCCGGGCCAAAGGGCCTATCAGGGCATAGGTCTTTATATTTTTTGTTTCTGGGCCCTTGGGGCCTGTTGTCTGTTGTTAAATAAATCATAGAATAGTTATGCAGTACCCTTGTAATCCTCCGAGCAGGCGGGGGAGAATCCACCGGCTGGCCTTAACCAGCTGTAACCAGGGGAAACGAAAGACGCTTTTCGTTTCTCTTTTTTGCGTCGGATTAAGGGAATATATGAAAAACAGCCTGATATTTATCCTCCTGCTCGCTGCCCCGGCCTACTCCGGAAGCGACAACTCCTCCGGAGATCCTCTGGCCGGTGCCAGCGGCATCTGGGACCCCGTTTTCCAGGACTACATCGAAACCTCGGCAGGTTACCTGAATTCGAAGAACACCATGAACGTGCTCTCGGATCCCGTGGAGACCCGGGAATTCCGGGACGCCGTGATCTCGGCCCCAGCGCCCACTCTCAAAAATACGCCCCCGGCCAAAAACCTGGCCGCAGCCGCCAGGGCGCTGCCGGAGGACAGGGCCGGCCTGCCCGCGCTGCCGTCCGGCCACTATAAAGTCACTTTCGCCGGCACCAGCGGCCCGGTGGGCTCGTTCGTATGGCCGCTGGACTCGGGCTCAAAAAAATACGCCAGGGACTACGTCCTGCTCGGCGTGGACGTCGGAGAAGGCCCTTATGACAAGCTCCTGCCAAGGCTCGAGGCGGCCGGCCTCAGGTTCGCCGGGGAAAAGATCGCTTACGCTAAAAAAACAAAAAAGACGGTCATCCTCGGCTGGGCGCCTTACGCGAATATTTCCAGGATAGCCAAAATAAGCGGCGTAGCCGGCGTGGCCGTGGAAAAAAAGAGCATAGGCATGCCTCTTAAGGCCAAGGTGCGCTTTACCCTTAAGGTTCCCTACCAGAACAAGCCCAATCTTTTCGTGCCGGAGTTCATAAAACGCCTCACCGATAAGGGCGGCTTTGATGCCGAGAACTGGTTCCGGCTGCCGCAGAAGAACGCTGAGTCCAGGTTCAGTGTCTTCAACGTCACCGGCACCCTGCCCGTGGACATGATAGGCGAGCTTTCCCGCTCGCCTTTCGTGGCCTCCGTGGAGTTCAACGACGCTTCGTTATAAACATCTATAGCAACAGAAAGCAACGGAAGGCAACTGAAGGCAACTGAAGGCAAGAAAGCAACGGAAGGCAACAGAAAGTAAGAGAGAAGAGGCTGGCGTCCCGCTCTTACCTTCCCTTGCCTTCAGTTGCCTTCCCTTGCCTTCCGTTGCCTTCAGTTGCCTTCTGTTGCTATAAATCCTGGCTATAAAAGTTATAATTGGACTTTATGACCGAACACAAACACCACCAGGACGCCCCGTGTGCGCATAAGCCCCGCAAGGGCTACAGGGTGGCCTTCCTGCTGGCTTTTTCCGCCGGCCTGCTGGCCGAGATGCTGCTTTTCATGCACGCCCAGATGCGCGAAATAGCGGCGCTGCTGAAAGAGGATTTCCGCATAATAGTGGTGCGCGACGAGAAATCGAAAGAGAGCTCCGAGGCTATAGGCGCGGCGCTGGCCGGCATAAAAGGCACGGCCCGGGCCGTCTTCGTGAGCCGCCAGGACCGGCTGGCCCGGCTTAAGGCGGAGGAGCCTGAGCTGGTCTCCTCGGTGCTGCCGCCGGGCACTAATCCCATGCCCGACACCTGGGAAGTCATGATCCTGGAGGAGTCGCTCGGAGACATGAGCGCCTGGATCGACGCCGCCTGGCGGGTCCCCGGCGTCGTAGATATAAAGTACAAGCCCATCGAGGCCTACGCCATAATGCATTCCGTCTTTTACGGCCACCTGATAAGCCTGACCCTCGCCCTGGCTTTCCTCGCCTTCATGATCATGGCGGCCATGGCCCTCACCCACGGCCATACGCCCGCCTCCCTCGCGGCTTCCCTCGGCGCCGACCGCAACTGGTTTTTCGCCGGCGCCGGCGGGGGGCTGCTTTCCGCGCTGGCCGCCTACGCCGTCGCCTACCCCGTGAAATATCTGAGCCCCGTCTGGGTCTGGCCCAACCCGCTCTGGCAGGCGGCGATAGTCGTTTCCGGGGCGCTGCTGGGCTGGGCGCTTTGTCAGTGGAAGAACGACCGCTGCTAAAAATGTCACAAGTCACGAGCAATAGGCTGCGGATCTTTTCGGGCGCGCTTAAGCGCGCCTGCGCCTCCGCCGCTTTCCTGTTCGCGCTTATTTTTATTTTCCCGCGCCCGGCCCCGGGCCAGCAGTCCGCCGTAGAAGTAAAAAAGAAAAATCTTGACGAGATAAACCTCCAGCTCGAGAACAAGAAGGTCGAGCTGGAGCAGTACCGGCTGGAAGAGGAGCGCATTGCCGCCGAGATCTCGGGGCTGAAAAAAGAGGAGAAGCAGACCGCCGCCCGCCGGGCCGAGCTGGAGGGCCAGCTGAACAAGTCGCGCTCCCGCTCCGGCGAGGCCCGCCAGAAGTACGAGTCGCTGGAAAAAGCCAAGAAAGGGCTGGCTGGGGATATCTCCGGCGAGCTGGTAATGTATTCCATACAGAAGGATTTTTATTACCCCTATTACGGCTTGCGCGATATTTCAAAGGACATCTTGATGCGCTCGGCCATGCTCAACAAGCGCGCCCTCCTCTCCAGGATCAAAGGCGAAACCGTCCGCGTCAACAAGGATATCGAAACCCTCAAGCAGAAAGGCGCGGAGCTGAAATCCCGCCAGGAACTGCTGCGCAGGCAGAGCTCGGCCCAGAAAGCGATGGTCAAGGCCAGGCAGAGCGCGCTGGAACAAACCCGCGCGCAGCAGGCCAGGCTGGCCAGGGAACTGGAAAACCTGCAGAACGCCGCCCTCGGCCTCACCCGGCTGGTGAAAAAACTGCAGAAGCAGGCCCCTTACCGCAGCCAGGAAGGCGCCGACCTGCCTATCAACAAAGGTTCGCTGTCCTGGCCGGCCCGCGGCAAGGTAATAAGCCAGTTTGGCAGGGAGGACGTGCCCGGGCTTAAGACCTGGATCGTGCGCGAGGGCATCCGTATCGCCACCGGGCCGGAGGCGCCGGTATACGCGGCGCTGGCCGGCAAGGTGATCTATTCCGGTCCTTTCCGGGCTTACGGGAACGTGGTGATAATCGACCATGAGAAGGGCTTTTTCACTATTTACGGACTTCTAAGCCGGATAGACGCCGCCAAGGGGGAGGCCGTGTCCGCGCTGACTCCGCTTGGCCTGGCGGGGGAAGACACCCAGGCCATGAGTTCCGGCAGGAAGTCCTCCGGCAGCGCCGTGTATTTCGAGATCAGAAAGGGCGACCGCGCCCTGGACCCCCTCAAGTGGCTCCCTGAGCCGTAACAACCCCGGCAAATTAGATATAATTATAAAGACAAGCATCTGACGGCTCTGGCCGCCGGCTTTTCGCTTTTTTTAAGGAGCTTTACGATGAAGAACGCGAGGAAAATTGTTTTTATCACGCTTTCGGCCCTGGTCATAGGCGCCGCTTTCCCCTATCTTAACTTCGCCCTGGACCGGACCTACCAGCAGCTTAAAGTCATAGTGGACGTGCTGGAACTGATAAAAGATAGCTATGTAGAAAAAATAGACCCGCAGAAACTGGTTTACGGCGCCGCCAAAGGCATGGTCGCCGAGCTGGACGATTACTCCCAGTTCATGGAGCCCGACGTTTACGACAGGGTAAAAAGCGACACCGAGGGCGAATTCGGCGGGATCGGCATAAGGGTAGACACCCGCGAGGGCTGGCTGACCGTGGTGACGCCGCTGCCCAATACCCCGGCCTGGAAGGCCGAGATGCTGCCCGGCGACAAGATCATAAAAATAGAGGGGGAATCCACCAAGAGCCTGATCATAGACGAGGCCATAATAAAGCTGCGCGGCAAGCCCGGTACGCAGGTAAAGATAACCACCGCGCGCGAGGCCGAGGAAAAAGGCGCCGAGTGGATAACCAGGGACCTCACCCTTACCCGCGAACTGATAAAGGCCGAGAACGTGAAATGGCGCATGCTGGACGCGAAGACCGGCTATATCAGGATCGTGGAATTCACCGGCCACTCTACCGAAAACTTCGAGAAGGCCATGAAAGAGCTTAAGGGCAAGGGCATGGAAGCGCTGGTGCTGGACCTGCGCTATAACCCGGGCGGCCTGCTCTCCGCCGCCGTGGACGTCTCCAAGCTTTTTATGAACGAGAACAAGCTGATAGTCTTCACCAAGGGCCGCAAACCGGAGAACTACCAGGAATTCCGGGCCAACGGCTCGGCCCCTTATGAAATGCTGCCGGTGGTGGTCCTGCTTAACCGCTACTCCGCCAGCGCCAGCGAAATAGTCGCCGGCGCCCTGCAGGACAATAAGCGCGCCGTGATCATCGGCGAGCGCTCCTTCGGCAAGGCCAGCGTGCAGTCTATGATCCCGCTCTCGGACAAATCCGCGCTGCGCCTGACCATAGCCAAGTATTATACCCCGAGCGGGAAATCCATACAGCACGACGCCAAGAACGAAACCGGCGGCATCACCCCGGACATCGAGCTCAAGGTCACACTGGAGCTGGAAAAGAAACTGCTGCAGCAGGGCGAGGAAATTTATTTCCCCGGCAAGGACGCCAAGGCGGACAAGAAGAAGGACGCCCCCCGCGACGAGGTTCTGGAACGCGCCGTAGAGTTGCTTAAGGCCCGGGAAGTCCTGGTGAATTTGAAGCCGGGGAAATAGGGAGCAGGATGAAGATCCTTGCTTTCGAGACTACCTGCGACGAGACGTCCGTAGCCGTGCTTGAGGGGCGGACCCTGCGCTCGAACGCCGTTTTTTCCCAGATAGAACTCCACCGTAAATACAGCGGCGTGGTGCCCGAACTGGCCAGCCGCGCGCATCTGGAAAAGCTCCCTTTCGTGCTTGGAAGCGCGCTGCGCCGGGCCGGGACGACCGTGCCGCTGAAGGCCGGCGTTTTCGACGCGGTGGCTTTTTCGCGCGGGCCGGGGCTGCCGGGGGCGCTGATGGTCGGCCGGGTCGCCGCGGAGACCGCCGCTGAACTCTCAGGAGCGCCTCTGGTCGGGGTGAACCACCTTGAAGGCCACCTGCTGGCCTGCGAGTTTGAGAAAGGCAGGGTTTCCAGGCCGCTCGAATTCCCGCTGCTCGTTCTTATAGTTTCAGGCGGCCACACCGAACTCTGGCATGCCCGCGGCTACGGAGATTATAAAGTGCTGGGGCGCACCCGCGACGACGCCGCCGGCGAGGCCTTCGACAAGGTGGCCAAGCTGCTCGGCCTGCCTTACCCGGGCGGCCCGGAAGTGGAAAAAGAAGCGGCCCGCGCGAAGGGGAAAGGTCCGGCTTTCCCGCGCCCCTTCATGCCGGGGACCAGGGATTTTTCATTCAGCGGTTTAAAGACAGCCGTAAGTTATTATCTGGCCAAGGAACTTGGCCCAGATTTTTACAAGAGCGGGCGCCGCCTGCCCCCGGCGCGCAGGGCGCAGGTCTGCCGCGCTTTCCAGGACGCCGCGGTAGAGACGCTGGTCAAAAAGACCGCCGATGCCGCGCGGTCGCTGAAGCTCAAGCGGATAGCGGTGGGGGGAGGGGTGTCGGCCAACGGCGCGCTGAGAGCGGCCTTTGCCCGCCTTGAAGGTTTAGAGGTCAGGTTTTCGGAGAAGAGATACTGCTCAGACAATGCCGCGATGGTGGCCCTGTGCGCCCTGCGCCGGCTCGAGGCCGGGAAGTTCAGGAACAGCCTGAAGGTGGAGCCGGACCTTTCAAAACCCGGCTGGGTCTAGCGCGCAATATTACTGTAATACGCGCGGGGTATAAATTAAAAGATGATTGTCTGGCTGCTCTCGGACTATGACCACAGGAAGCACCTGGCTTTCAAGAGCCTGCTGGCCCGGTTTTCCGCGGCCTATCCGGATTCTAATATCGAATTCTCGGTGAAGAGCCGCCGCAGCCTCTGGGAGAGCCTTTTCGCCCATCTGCGCGACCCCAAGCGCAACCCGCTGGCCGACGTGATGGAGATACCACAGAACTGGACGGAACTTTTCGCCAAGCTGGGCCTGCTTTCCGACCTTTCCACCGGCATCGAAGATCGGAAGAGCGTCGTGTAGGG
>CAMTWW010000167.1:0-1168 GCA_947085555.1 uncultured Elusimicrobia bacterium
GCGGAAGCCGGTGAAGTAAACGTCGGCGTCGGGAGGCGGGACTTCGGCGCCGGAAAAAGTTTTGAGGCCGAGCCCCGCGGACAGCTTAAGCAGATAGGCCCGCAGTTCTCCTTCCCCGAGAAGCACAAGAGCGGCGACGGGCATTTTTTTCTTCAGTTCTTTGAAAATTCTCAGGAGATGCCAGTGGCCCTTGGCCGCCGTCAGCCTGCCGCCCGCGGCTACTACCGGCCTTTCGAAGACCGGGGCCCAGCCGGGAGGAAGCGGCGCGGCCGCCAGCGCGGCTATCCCGGAGACGTCGCAGCCGTTGTGCAGGACGCGTATCTTTTCCGCCGGCACGCCGAAATTCTCTGCCAGATCTTTTTTTACCCCGGCCGAGTTGGCTACCACTAGGGCGGCACTGGGGTAGTGGCGCCGGATGAGCGGGCGCATGAGGGCGCCGCGCAGGCCGGAAAATTCGCCCGAGGGGCTGGTGCGCTCGCAGATAACGGCCCTGTGCCCGCTGCGCCTGGCCGCCAGCACGTTCACGATGTTGGCCCTTTCCATAAAGGACAGCACCGTGTCGCCGGGCTGTACGACGGCGGCCAGGCGGCGCGCGTAGAGCGGTATTGAAGCGGTTTTGATCAGGGAGCTGGCGGCAGGCCCGTGGCCTGATAAAACTTTTATTGTAGAGGGGTCGGCAGGCTGGGAGATCTCGTTCTCAAGCAGAATCAGGGCATCGTGGGGGAGCAGCCGGGCCAGCGCGGCGAACTGCTTTTCCGCGCCGCCGCGGAACAAAGAATTTATCAGCAGTTTCAGGCCCATAAGGCAATTCTAGAATATTTTGGGTCCGCCGGCGAATGGGGGACGTTGCTTAAATGCTCCGCCTTCGCCAATTCCCTATCCTATATGCGCCAGATACGAAGCCGCGCCGGAACTGATTTTAAGCTCTTTCATTAATACCGCGCCGTTCACCCTGCCCGCCGTTTTGCGCAGATAACAATACAGGGCTCTCCCGCACGCTATACGCGGAGTGTCTGCCGGCACTCAGCAAATCTTCTTTGGTTACCCCTGTTACGCGCTCAACTTCGTGTAGGCTCATAACGAGTTACTGTGGGTTACCGTCCATGGCAGGAATGAGAAACAAGGATAACTTTTTGACGGATAGCGGGGGTACCGAGGAACAAAGAGC
>CAMTWW010000168.1:0-10941 GCA_947085555.1 uncultured Elusimicrobia bacterium
TTCCGATCTAGAGGACCAAAAGGTGATCCTGGAGCTGGGTGAAAAGCATTTCAGGGCGCTGACTTTGCAGAGCCGCAAGGATAATGAGCAGTCCATAGCAATTCTTAAGAACAAGAAGCTGGTGTTCACCGACCCCGCCGGGCCGGCTGTGGTAGCGGAGTTCGAGCGCGCCGGCCAGGAAGCCAGGCTCTCGCTGGTGGGCAAGCTCTACTCCAGGGAGCTGCTGGCTAAAGTGGAAGGCGCACTTAAGTCTTTCCGCGCCGCCGGGAAGAACAGGAAGCTACACCTTAGGGGACGCTGATTCCTAATTCCTAATTACCACAATAGTGCATAATTTTATTCGACACAAACAAAATTAGGAATTAGGAATCAGCGTCCCCTGTCCCCTCTGCTGGCGGCGGGCTGGGTGTGTAAGATTTGCTATAGTCATAGCAGGAAAAACCCTGACTATGGAAAAACCTGACCTTATCCTGGTCGACGAAAAGGATTTTTACTATCCGAATCTGGAATTTCCGCGGCCGATGCTCTGGCTGTACATCTTTATAACGCGCGTTCTCGACGCCCTGCTCTGGTTCGAGCCGGACCCCCAGAAACTCGCAATACCGCTGCTTTCCGCCTACGCCAGGGATGCCGGCTTTAAAACCGAGGTGGTACGCGACGTCGCCAACTATTTCTTCAAAAGGCGCAGGTTTATAAAACTGCTGCGCCTGAAACCCCTCGCCGTGGGGATCTCCACTTCGGCGCTGAAAAAGCTCTCCACCATAAGGCGGGTGACGGCCATCGTGCGCCGCCACAGCCCCGGCTCGCTCATCATACTGGGCGGCTACGGGGCCCAGTATTCCCCGGAGATGCGCAAAGCGGGGGACCTGACCGTAACCGGCTACGGGGAGAGCGCCCTGGTGGAGCTCCTGCGGCGGCTGAAAGCCGGCCCGGGCTCAGCCCTTGACGCAGGCGTAGTCGCCGACAGCAACGGCTCTAAAACGCTGCAGGGCAGCATTTATTACCGGCAGGAAACAATGCTTTATCCGGACTGGAGCGTGGCCCCGGCGCGCCCCAGGCATTATAATATCGAAGCCTCCCGTGGCTGCAGGTTCAACTGCTCGTACTGCAACTTCCCGGGCAGGAAAAAGCAGGTTTACCGGCCGGTGGAGGACATCATCGGGGAAATGGCCTGGGCGATAGACAATTTCAGGGCGAAAGAATTCGATTTTGTGGACTCGAATTTAACTTCGGAGCCGGGCTTCGTCTCAAAGCTGGCCGGCCTGCTGGAAAAGAAGGGGCTTAAGGCGCGCTGGCGCTGCTTCGCGCGCGTGGCGGACTTCGCGCATTACCCGGGGCTGGCCGCCGAAATGGGGAAAGCCGGCTGCGTCAGGATCTTCCTCGGCGTGGAATCCATAAACGACGGGATCCTCGCGAAAATGAGGAAGGGCTACACTTTCGCCGAAGTCGAGGCCGGCATAGCGGAAATAGAAAGGTCGGGCGTCCCCATGCACGCCAATTTCATAATCGGCTTTCCCGGAGAGACCGCCGAGACCGTGAAGGAGACCGAAAGGTTCATAAAGAAACACCGCTTCCAGTCGGTCTACCTTTCGGCTCTTATGGTCCCTGAAGAGCTTTACGAGCGCGCCAGGCGCGATCCGGCCGGGCTCGCCAACCTGAGGGGCAGCTCCCCGAGGAGTTGGGTCCACGATACTATGGACTATCGGAAAGCCGTCAGGCTGGCCGGCCGCGCCGCGCTGAGGATCAACCTCAGCAAGTTCAGGCCCGTGGTCTTCCCGCTCGGCACCGACCTGCCCGACCCGGATAAAGACATCCTCCCCCCGGTTTAGAACCCGCGCGAGGCGGCCCCGGCCGCATCCTGCGGGATCCCCACGCTGCGCCAGCCGTGCTTGCGCGCCATATAATACAGCCCCCTGAGCAGCCTCAGCATAGTGCGCGCGGGGAAGAGTCGCGCCGTCTGGGAACCGGCGTTGTTCCCGGTGGGCTGGAGGCCGCGGCGCAGCCCCCCGTGGAACACGAAAGCGCCTGGCGCCACGGCCAGCTTCCACCCGGTCCGCCGCGCGCGGATGGCGTAATCTATCTCCTCGAGGTAGCCGTAGCCGAAACCCTCGTCGAACTGCCCCAGCCGGGCGTAGACTTCCCTGCGCATAAGGGTACAGAAACCGAGCAGCCACCCGGCTTCGAACGGCGGCGCCGCAGCCGCAGCCAGCCGCCCGCCGTAGACGTCGAAGGGCACGAGTTCCGCCCCCGAAAAAGACCGTATCTCCCCCGGATAGCCTTCGGCCTGCTGTATGGGAGAATTGAAGGCCCCGTTGCTGACGGGGCCCACGATACCGACGGAGGGATCTGAACCGAGCGCTCCGCACAGGGCGTCTAGGGAGCCCGGGGAAAGCCGGGTATCGCTGTTGCAGACCAGAAGGAGCTCTCCCGACGCCGCGGCGAGGCCGCGGTTGACGGAACGGACATAGCCCAGGTTCTCCGTATTGCGGAGATACAGGACCTTCGCCCACTCCGCCGCTTTCAGCGCCTGGGCGGCTGTTTCTTTTTCCAGCGGCGACGCGTCGTCCACTATCACAAGTTCGACGGGCCGCCCCGCGTTAAGGCGCAGCCCGGAAAGAAAAAGGTCCTCCAGCATCTCCGCCAGGTAGGCGTCGCAGCTGTAAACCGGGACTATTACGCTTACGGACTTTTTTCCAGGCATAAGGGCTCAGCCCGGCAGGCGCAGGGCGCCTATCCCGTAGCTTAACTGGGAACTGTCCGCTATGAACTCGGCGCGCTCCCCGGGCAGCGGGTATTCACGCCAGAAACGGCTCACGACCACTCCCAGTTCCTTTTCATAGCCGGGCTGGATATCGTGAAAAGCTATAACGCCGCCGGGGCGCACGAAGCCGGAGTACAGCTCGTAGTCGGACCTTACGCTCTCAAAAGTGTGGCCGCCGTCTATGAACAGCAGGTCCAGTTTCTTGCCCGCGAGCGCCTTCCTAAAAAGTTCCACCGAGGCCGGGGAGCGGGAATCCCCGTCCAGCAGCCGCAGGTCCTGCCCCGGGCCCTTCATGGCCCTGAGCAGCGGCAGGCGCCAGGCGCCTTTGTTCAGGAGCGGTATCGGCCCGCTATGAAGGCCGCCGGGCAGGTCCAGGCTTATAACGAGCGCGTCCGGGGCGGCGGCGCGGCATAATATCGCCAGGGTCCCGCCCCTGGCGCGGCCTATCTCGGCGACGGCCGCCGGAGGCGGCCCCGCCCAGCGCAGGAAGGCGAAAAGCTCCTGCCGGAGCTGCAGAGCCCCGACAAGCGCGGAGCCGGAGCCTAAAACAAAATCGGCCGTTTCCTCCGCTCCGCGGGAGGCGAGTTTCCTGAGAGCGAAAAGACAATAAAAATAATAAGCGCAGACGGAAGCGGCCAGGCAGAATATCGCCGGGATAGCAAATCCAAAAAAATCAGTAGTATTCATTTTCCGGCATGTATCTGAATGACTCCCGCGAAAGTCTTTTGGTGGAAGGCATAACCTAGAACAGCCCGGTGATATTGCCGTTCCCGTCTATATCTATGTTCTCCGAGGCAGGATGCTCGGGCAGGCCCGGCATGCGCATGATGTCGCCGGTTATCGGGATCAGGAATCCCTCCCCGGCGGCGATCTCTATCTCGCGCACGGTAACCACAAAATCCTTGGGGCGGCCTATCAGGTCGGGATTGTCAGACAGGGATTTCTGGGTTTTAGCTATGCAGACCGGCAGTTTATCAAGGCCCAGGCCTATTATTTTCTCAAGGTCTTTTTTCGCCTTCGGCGTATAGTCTATGTGCCTGGCGCCGTACATTTTCCCGGCTATGGACTCTATCTTTTTCTCCACTGGCCATTCCCACTCGTAAACCGGCTTGAAGCCGCAGATCTTCCTAGCCTCTACGGCCTGCGAGACCAGGCCGGCCAGTTCCAGGGCTCCGGCCCCGCCCTGACCCCAGACGTCGGCCACAGCCACCGGCACACCCAGCTCTCCGCATCTCTTTTTAATAACCGCCATTTCCTCCTCAGTATCGGAGGTGAATTTGTTCAGGGCTATCACCGGGGAAAGCTCGAACTGTTTCATGTTCTCGACGTGCTTTTCCAGGTTGGGCAGGCCGCGCCGGACCGCTTCCGCGTCAGGCTTGTTGAGATCTTTAAGAGCAACGCCGCCGTGATATTTAAGTGCCCTTACCGTAGCCACCAGCACGGCCGCGCCCGGGCAGAGCCCGGCGTAGCGGCACTTGATGTCCAGAAACTTCTCCGCGCCCAGCTCGAAAGCGAAGCCCGCCTCGGTGACGACATAATCGGAAAGGCTCAGGCCCATCCGGGTGGCGATGATGGAATTGCAGCCGTGCGCTATATTGGCGAAAGGCCCGCCGTGTATGATGGCCGGGGTTCCCTCGCTGGTCTGCACCAAGTTGGGCAGGAGGGCGTCTTTAAGCAGGGCCGCCATTGCGCCATTGGCCTTAAGGTCGCGCGCATAGACCGGCTTTTTAGCGTAGGTGTAGCCGATAAAAATATTGCCGAGCTTTTCCTTCAGATGTTTCAGGTCGTTGGAGAGGCAGAGTATCGCCATCACCTCGGAGGCCGCCACGATGTCGAAACCGGTCTCGCGCGGCACCCCGGACATCGTCCCTCCCAGCCCTACTATGATCTTGCGCAGCGACCTGTCGTTCATATCCATCACGCGCTTCCAGGTGACGGTGCGCGGGTCTATCCCGAGGTTGCTGGTCTTGTTCTGGATATTATTGTCTATCAGGGCCGCCAGGAGGTTATGCGCCTTCTCTATGGCGGCGAAGTCGCCGGTGAAGTGCAGGTTTATGTCTTCCATCGGCAGCACCTGGGAATGCCCGCCGCCGGTGGCGCCGCCCTTCATGCCGAAGACGGGCCCCAGCGAAGGCTCGCGCAGGACCACGGTGGTTTTTCTGCCTATTTTATTGAGCCCAAGGGCGAGGCCGATAGAAACCGTCGTCTTGCCCTCCCCCGCCGGAGTCGGGGAAATGGCCGAGACAAGGATGAGCTTGTTTTTTTTGACCTTCTCCAGATCGATCAGCCCGAGCGGGAGCTTAGCTTTATGCCTGCCGTAAAGCACCAGGTCTTCTTCAGGCACCCCCAACTGCGCGCCTATTTCCCTGATATGCTTTAGTTTCACGGTCCGCGCGATTTCAATATCGGCAGGCATTAAGCCTGCGGTTTGCCGGCGGGCATGGTGCTGTCCACGAAGACGCGGACCGAGAGCTCTTTGTCCAGGATGAGAAGCCCGTCCTTGGACTCCCCGATCAGCTTAAGCTTCTCGGTGATCTCGGAGGCGTTGGCTTCTTCCTCCACCTGCTCGTCCACGAACCAGTTGAGCATGCTGGCGGTGGCGTGGTCGCGCTCCGCGATAGCGATATCCACGATATTGTTTATCATCGCGGTCGCTTTCTTCTCGTGCTCGTAGGCGGCGGCGAACATCTCGAGCGGCGCCTTCCAGCCGGTGCTCACGCCCTCTATGGACGGCAGCACCGGGTGCCCGGCGCGGTCCAGCACGAAGCGGTAGAACTTCATGGCGTGCGTCATCTCTTCCTGGGCCTGCACGTAAAGCCAGTTGGCCATACCTTTCAGATTCAGCTCCGTGCAGCGCGAAGACATGCCCAGGTACAGGTAGGCCGAATAAAGTTCGGCGTTGATCTGCTTGTTTATGGCGTCCTCGCTCTTCTTGTTTATTTTCATTTTATCCTCCGTTGCGATAATTCTAAAGCTGACCCCGGCCTGAAATAATCATACAAAAAATAACCGCCGTTTTTCATCGATTCTGCTGACGAAGAGTGACAATCGCCGCAACCGGCAAATTCGCTTGCGGACGGGGGCGGGCATTTAGGATAATAATAATATGCGCGGCTTATTTAAGATAGAAGAGTATATAGTGAAGACCGAGAAGGCCGTTGTGGTGGGGCTGATCTTCGCCATGGTCGCGCTCTCCTTCCTGCAGGTGCTGCTGCGCATCTTCTTCCATTCCGGGATAGTCTGGCTGGACCCGCTGCTCAGGCACATGGTGCTTTGGGCCGGCCTCACCGGAGCCGCCCTGGCCGCCCGCTACTCCAGCCACTTCGCCCTGGAAACCTTCGTGAAACTCGCCCCTAAGTCTACGCACCGGCCGCTGGAGATCTTCGCCGCGGTCTTCACCGCCGCCGCTTCCGGCCTGCTGTTCTACGCCGCCTGGAAGTTCATCCGCGACGAGTTCGCCGCCGGCTCCATAGCTTTCTATATCAACCATCTCGGCGTGCCCGGCGGCTGGGCCGTAATGATAATACCCGCCTCTTTCGCGCTGATCGGCTTTCACACGGTCATCGGGATCTTCCGGCCTAAGGACCATTTCGAGGGGCCGTTCTGATGCCTTTTATCATAGTCCCCCTGATCCTGCTGCTGGCCTTCCTGGGCTCGCCCGTCTTCACGCTGATCGGCGGCGGGTCCATCCTCCTTTTCGCCGGGGCGGGCATAGATTCTTCAGCCGTTATAGTCGAGATGCTGCGCCTGGCCTCGCTGCCCGCGCTGATAGCCATCCCGCTCTTCACCTTCGCGGGCTACATCCTGGCTGAAAGCAAAGCCCCACAGCGCATGCTGGCCCTGGCGGAGGCAATGTTCGGGGCGCTGCCTGGCGGGCTGGCTATCGTGGCGCTTTTCACGACCTCCCTTTTCACCGCCTTTACCGGCGCCTCAGGCGTCACCATAATAGCGCTGGGCGGCCTGCTCTACCCGATGCTTTCCAAGCAGGGCTACCCGGAAAAATTCACGCTGGGCCTGCTCACCACCACCGGCAGCCTGGGCCTGCTTTTCCCCCCCAGTCTCCCGATAATACTTTACGGCCTGGTAGCCAAGATAGACATAAACACCCTCTTCAAGGCCGGCCTCCTGCCCGGCGGCCTGCTGCTGCTGGCCCTTTCGGTCTACGCGCTCTTTATCGCACGCAAGGCGGGAATAAAGGGCATACCTTTCCGCCTGGCGGAGCTTAAAAAGTCCGCCCGCGCCGCGGCCTGGGAAATACCGCTGCCCTTCGTGATAATCGGCGGGATCTACATGGGGATGTTCACGGCCAGCGAGGCCGCCTCGGTGATGGCTTTCTATGTGCTGGTGACCGAGGTCTTTATCCACAGGGATTTAAAACTCTTCACCGACATTCCGCGCGTGGCGGTCAAGAGCATGCTGCTGGTTGGCGCTATCTTCATGGTGCTGGGCACGGCGCTCGGCTTTACCAGCTACATGATAGACGCGGAGATCCCGCAAAAGATCTTCGACTGGCTGCATGTCTACGTTTCCAGCAAGGTTATCTTCCTGCTGCTGCTCAACGCCTTCCTGCTGGTCATCAACATGATAGAGATCTTCTCGGCGATAATCATCGTGGTGCCGATAATAGTGCCGATAGCCATGGCGTACGGCATTGACCCGGTGCACCTGGGGATAATCTTCCTGCTGAACCTGGAGATAGGCTACATGCTGCCGCCGCTGGGGCTGAACCTGTTCCTGGCCAGCTCGCGCTTCCATAAGAAGCTCCCGGTACTCTACCGCGCGACCGGGCCGTTCCTGCTGATCCTGCTGGCGATGCTGGCCCTTGTGACCTACCTGCCGTCTTTAAGCCTGCTAGGGACAAAGGGATAGGCGTTTTTTTTATACAATGTTCTATGAGGCAATGTGAACACTGAAAACAAGAACAATACAGCCCAGCCCGACCCGGAGATAATTTCGGGCGGCATGGGCGTGCGCATTTCCTGGTGGGTCATGGCGAGGATAGTCTCCATGATGGGCGGGTTGGGCGTGGTCTCCGGCACGGCTCTTGAGATCGTCTACCCGCGTATCCTGCAGGACGGAGATCCCGGCGGCAATGTGAGGCGCGCTTTCACCGAGCTCGTTAAGCGCCAGCCCTCCCTGGCCGGGCCGGTCTGGGAGCTTTTCAACAAGTACTATATCGAAGGCGGCCGCGCGCCGGGGACCCCGTACAAGCCGGTCTCCCCCTGCAGGCTGACGCGCATAGAGAATTTCAAGCCTGGCCCGGACTCTTTCTGGGAACTGCCCAGGGAGATGCAGGTACTGGTGCTGGCGGCTAATTTCGCGGAGGTCTGGCTGGCCAAAGAAGGGCATGACAAGCCGGTGGGGATAAATTTCCTGCGCAAGGTGGAGCGCCCCCTGCCCTGGGCGCTCTACGGCGCCATGCTGGCCGGCGCGGCTTACGTGCTGGTAGGAGCGGGCAGCCCGGACGAAATTCCCGCGATGATAGAGAAACTTTCCAGGCATGAGCCGACCACGATGTCTTTCAAGGTTTACGGCGCCCGCTCGGATTCCGGGAATTTCTACGCCACGGTGCGCCCCGGGACCCTGCTGGACGGGTCCGCGCCGGCCCTGGAGGCCCCCAAATTCCTGGCCATAGTTTCCTCTTTCGGCCTGGCCGACGCGCTGGCCGGGAATCCCGCCGCGCGTCCTTACGGTTTCGTGGTGGAAGGGTCTGAAGCCGGCGGGCACAGCGCCGCCCCCGCAAAAATGCGGTTCGACGCCGCCGGCCAGCCGCTGCTGGTCTATACGGAACAGGACCAGGCCGATATAGGGGCCATAGCCGGCATCGGGCTCCCCTTCTGGCTGGCCGGTTCCTTCGGCAGCCCGGCGCGGCTGCGCGAAGCCCGCGCGCTCGGCGCTTCCGGCATACAGGCCGGCACGCTGTTCGCCCTTTCAGGCCAGTCCGGCACGGCTCCAACTTTGAGGACCAAGGTTATGAAACTGCTGGCCGCCGGCGGGCTCAAGGTCTCCAACACCATGGTTTCACCTACCGGTTTCCCGTTCAAAGTGGCCCAGGTCCCGGGCACCATTTCCGAGGAAGCCGTTTACAAAGCCCGCAAGCGGACTTGCGATGTGGGCCTGCTGCAGGTCAACTACCTGACCCCGACCGGAGAACTGGGGTATCGCTGTCCCGCGGAAGCTGTTGAAGCTTTCGCCGCCAAGGGAGGCCGGGTGCAGAACACGGTCGGGCGCGTCTGCCTGTGCAACGCCCTGCTCTCCGCCTGCGGTTTTCCGCAGCTGCGCCCCGGCGGTTATGAGGAACCGCCTATCGTGACGCTGGGAGAGGACCTGAGCTCCGCCCGGGAACTGGCGGCCCAGCTGCCGGCCGGCCAGGAAAGCTATACGGTGGGCAAGGCCCTGCTTTACCTGCGCGGGGCGGTATGATCTTCGGGAATGCGGTCAGGTCTTTACTTTTGACCTTTTGTATGTAGTGTAGCAGTGTAGGTCAAAAGTAAAGACCTGACCCCATTTAGAACCGGATCTCGGAGTTCTCCCCGACGTTAAGCTGGTCTTTGCGGCCTATCACGGTGGCGCTGGGGCCTACCAGGGAGCCGCACAGGTTTATATTCGTCAACACCGCGTTCTCGTTCACTATGGAGTCGGAGATTATGGCCGAGTCTATCCTGGCCCCGTCGCCTATAGACGCGTAAGGCCCCATGATGGAATTCTCCACTATTGCCGTGGGGGAAATATAGACTGGCGGAATAATGAGCGAATTTTTAGCCTTAGGGGTAAACTTCTTTTTATCCAGGATATGGCGGTTCGTCTCCAGCAGGGTCTCGGGCTTGCCGCAGTCGTACCAGCCTTCTATGGCCACGGGCCTGATCTTATGCCCCCCTTTCACCATGCCGGCCAGCGCGTCGGTGAACTGGATCTCGCCCCGCGTGGTCTTGCCGGAATCCACCAGCCGCTCCAGGCTGTTGTAGAGCAGGGAAGAGTTATGGAAGGAGTAGATGCCGACTATGGCCAGGTTCGTCTTAGGCTTTTCCGGCTTCTCGACCATGGCGGAGATATAGCCGCCCCTGGTCTCCACCACGCCGAAGCGGCGCGGGTCCTTCACTTCCTTTACCGCGATGCAATCTTCCTTTGAGGTCATGAACTTGGAAAGGTCGGCGTCCAGGATGGTGTCGCCCAGCATCACCAGCACCGGGCCGGTCACGCAGCGGCGGGTGAGCCAGATGGCGTGGCCCAGGCCCTTCTGCTCGGACTGCTCCACGAAGGTGACGTCGAGCTGTTTGTAATTTTTAGCGACATAGTCCTTTATCTTGTCGCCTAGGTACCCGGTGACCAGGCAGACCTTCTTTATGCCGGCCGCAGAAAGATCGTCGAGGATATGGCCTATGATGGGCTTATCACCCACCGTAAGCAGCACCTTGGGATAGGTATAAGTGTGCGGCCGCAGCCGCGTCCCCGTCCCCGCCACCGGCACCACCGCTGTAAATTCGGTCTTTTTCATAAAGAGTCTCCCCACCCTTAATCCTGGGTCATTTGCAGCATGACTTCCCGGTAGTCCGGCGCTTTTTTCAGGCCGGCCTTCGCGTATTTTTTCGAGTCCCAGAAATTGGGGCGCTCCAGCGCCGTCCTGTAATCAGCCAGCGCCGTCTCCCGCCGCCCGGCCAGGTCTTTAGCCTGCGCGCGCCGAAGGTAGCAGTAAGTGATCCAGCCTTTATCGGGGAAGCCGGTCTTCTCGATGCCGCCGGTCAGCCAAGCTATGGCTTCCTCATAGCGTTTCAGACCGATCAGCGCATTGCCGGCCGCCAGGTAGACGGAGCCCAGCTGCTGTTCCAGCCCGAGCTGCGGGCTTACCTGCCAGGCGCCGAGGAAGCTTTCGGCCTGGGTCAGCACCCCCGGCCAGTGCTGCGCTTTTAAATGGGCCATCAGCTCGGCGAGGCGGAAAAGCATATTTGTCGGGTCCTGCGCGCGCAGGGCTTCGCATTCGGCGAAGGCGGCTCTATAGTCACCTTCATGCCGGGAATAGATCTCTATAAGGAAGAGGCGCGCCTCCAGTTTAAAAAAACGGCCCTTATCGCGGGCGAGCTTGACATATTCCATGCCGCGCGCCTTGTCGCCGCCGGCGAACAGATGGGCGGCGAAGCCCAGCGCGCCCGGCAGGGCGGCCGTGTAATAGTCGAAGATGCCAA
>CAMTWW010000169.1:0-6366 GCA_947085555.1 uncultured Elusimicrobia bacterium
CGATATCCGCCGCGCTCTCCACCAGGTAAGCTCCGTTCTTTATAAAGTGGTTGGGCCCGCGGCTCATGGGAGAGTCCAGCGGCCCCGGCACAGCCAGCACCTCCCGCCCCTGGTCAAGGGCGAAGCGGGCCGTAATAAGAGCCCCGGACTCAAAACCCCCCTCGACAACTACCGTGGCCAGGGAAAGCCCGGAAATTATCCGGTTACGCCTGGGGAAATTGGCCGGCAGCGGTCCCCTGTCCAGTGGGAACTCCGAGATAAGCGCCCCGCCGGCTTCTATGATCTTATTCGCCAGTTTTTTATTTTCCCAGGGATAGACTTCGTTAAGGCCGGCGCCCAGCGCCGCCCAGGTGACGCCCCCCGCCTCGATCGCCGCCTGATGCGCGGCGGTATCTATTCCCCGGGCCAGCCCGCTCGCCACCGCCACCCCGGAAGCCGCGAGCTCTCCGGCCAGGCGCGCGGCGGTGCGCAGGCCGTAGGGCGTGGCTTTGCGCGTCCCGACGATAGCGGCGGCCGGCACGGGCCTCAATTCCCCCCGCACATAGAGCACCAGCGGCGGATCGTAAATTTTCTTTAGCAGTTCAGGATAGCCCTCGTCCAGGACGGTGAGGACGGCGATGCCGGCCTTCTCCGCTGCCAGCAGTTCTTTTTCCGGATCGGCTGCCCTGGTCTGCGCGGCCAGCTTAAGCGCCGTGTCGGGCATCACGCCGCCCTCGGCGGCTATTTCCGCCGGAGGCCGTTTTAAAAGCTCGGCCGCCCCCCCGTACAGGTCCATCAGGCGCAGCAGCCAATCGCTCTTATGGCAGGCGAAAAAGTTAAGCCTCACCCGCGCCAGTTTTTCCGCTTCGGTTTTAGCCCTCATGACTCCCCCGTGTAGCCTCTATTTCCTTTTTACGATGTAGCCCTTCGAGATAGCCGTGACGGCGTCTATCACGCGGGCCCTGACCGTGGAACCGTCGGCGCTGACCACCTCGGCCAGACCGGCCGGCTGGAGCTCGCGGCCCAGCCTTTTGCCGGACCTGGAATAGGCATCGCCGCCTTTAAGGTAGATCGCCAGGTAGTCCCCCGGCTTCACTATGCCGGAATCGTTCATTGAAATTTCTATCTCCGAACCGCTGAGCGAGAAGCTCTCGTCCATGCTGCCGCTCCCTCCTTTCAGCTTGGCGGTTATTGTGCCGTCCTCGGTCCAATCGTCAGGCACTATCTTCATGCCGTCCGACCATTCCTTCTGGTGCTCTGGCATCTCCTCGGAAAGAAAGTTCCGGTCAAAATCCCTGAGCAATTCGCCTGGTTCCGGTATCCCGATTTTCCGCGCCGCCGGAGCCTGGCCGCCGGCGGCCGCTGCTGTATCGCTCCGGCGGTAAGGGCTGATTATATCGCTAATATCGGGGATAATAAGTTCTTCTTCAGGATTTATCCGGTCGGGGTCAGCCACCGTCCTGAAGTTGGCGTTATAGATCTTTCCCCACAGGAAAGGGTTTTTATAAAACTTCCCTGAAAGCTCCCAGAGAGTGTCGCCTTTGACTACCGTATATCTCTTGCCGACCACGAACCCGCCCGACTCAAGGGCTTCAGACGGGATACCGGCCACGGCCGCGAATTCACTTGTAAGGACCCGGGAAGCCGGCTCCTCCTTAGGGAGCACCAGGTTGTCTCCAGGTTTCGCGGGATTACGCGGCGCTTTAGGCGCCTGCGCGAACAGCCAGACCGGCAGGGAGCAGGAAAGTATGACCAGGGATATTTTTTCCATTATTCCTCCTACCTAGTAAAACCCAGCGGCCAGCGCGGCCGATTTATCCAGCATTCTGTACTGCACGGCCTCAATGATATGTTCCCGCTTTATCCCGGAAGAGCCTTCCAGGTCGGCTATCGTGCGGGAGATCTTCAGGATCTTGTCCAGCGACCGCGCGGAGAAACCCAACTTGTCCATGGCGGTCTCCAGCACCGCCGACGCGCCCTCCGGCAGAGCGCAGTGCCTGCGCAGCTCGGCCCCGGCCATAAAAGCGTTGGCTTTCGCCCCGCCCTTGAAGCGCTTCCTCTGTATCTCTATCGCATCCAGCACGCGCCCCGCTATCGCGGCCGAAGGCTCCCCCCTGGGTATGGCCTCCCAGTCCGCGTATTTTACGGCGGAGAGCTGCACCTGCAGGTCTATCCTGTCAAGGATAGGGCCGGAGATCTTGGCGCGGTATTTATGCACCTGCAGCGGCGTGCAGGTGCACTCCCGCGTGGGGTGACCGAGGTAGCCGCAGGGGCAGGGGTTCATCGCCGCCACCAGCAGGAACCGGGCGGGATACGTCACGCTTTCTTTGACCCGCGATACGGTCACCTTCCAGGCCTCGAGCGGCTCGCGCAGGGCTTCTATGGCCGGGCGTGAGAATTCGGGGAACTCGTCCAGGAAAAGTACGCCGTTATGCGCCAGCGAAACTTCGCCTGGCCTCGGGCTTGAGCCGCCGCCGATAAGCGCGGCGTCGGAAATAGTATGGTGCGGCTCCCTGAAAGGGCGCTCCCCGACCAGACGGCCGGCGGTGCCCAGCCCGCTGACGGAGTAAAGTTTCGTGGTCTCGAGGGCTTCGTCGAAGGTCATAGGCGGCAGCAGCGCTCCGAAGCGGCGGGCCAGCATGCTCTTGCCGGAGCCGGGGGGCCCGACAAGGATGGCGTTATGGAAACCGGCCGCGGCTATCTCAAGGGCGCGCTTGGCGAAGGGCTGGCCCTTTACCTCGGAAAAGTCATTGCCGTCGCCCGAGGATATTTGCGCGGTCGCCGCGGCGGCGCAGGCGGTTAATTCGCCCTGCCCGGCCAGCCAGGAGGCGACCTCTTTAAGATCGGAGGCTGAAAGGCAGTTTACACCGGAGACAGCGGCCTCCGCGGAATTGCCGGCGGGAACGACGGCCGTGACGTCCCGGCCCTTAAGCGCCAGCAGCATAGGCAATACCCCCGCCACCGGGCGCAGCGCGCCGTCCAGGGCGAGCTCCCCTATGAAGAAAGTGTCCTCCAGCCGGGCGGGAGGCTTTTTTCCGAGTTTGCCTGAGGCTACTATCACGCCCAGGGCTATCGGCAGATCGAAATGCGTCCCGGCTTTTTTAATTTCCGCCGGGGCCAGGTTCACCGTTATCCGCTTGGCAGGGAAATCGTAGCCGGAATTGCGCACGGCGGCCACCACGCGGTCTTTAGCCTCTTTCACGGCCGCGTCGGGCAGGCCCACCACGGAATAGGCGGGCAGGCCCGAGGCGATATAAACCTCGGCCAGCACCTCCCTCCCGTCTATGCCCTTAAGGCACAATGTGTTCAGCTTGGATAACATAAGTTGATAAGTTGATAAGTTGATAAGTTGATAAGTTGATAAGTTGATAAGTTGATAAATCCGGCCTGCCAGTGTAAATCCACAAAGCGGATTTACTTCGCCAGCCGGCAGATATCCTTCGCTTTCGCGGCGCCGTTAGACTTGGCCATCCGGGCCACGGCGCAGTCGCCGCCCTCGCCGCAGTAGCGCTCCACTTCGGCGCGTCCTAAGTATTGCTCGCGGTGGCCTATCACCAGGTTGGAGCGCGGGTCGCGGATCTCCGCGCCCCGGCGGTAGCAGTCCAGCTTTACCCCGGTCTCCAGGCCGGAATCCTGCCCGGCGTTAAGGTAAAGCTCGTCGCCCGAAGCGTCGGCTATCATGCAGGACCAGGCCTTTTTATTCAGCTGGCTCGCGGCGTTCTCCACGAACTGCACCAGCGCCGCGCGCAGGGCCTCTCCTTCCAGCGTCTCGTCGTAGCCGCCCTTTGTGCCCATGCCCAGGAAAGAGGCCTTTTTTGTCTTCGCCCTTCCCTTGCCGGAGTCGGCTAGGATGACCTGGCCGCTCTGCACATCTATCAGGCGCAGGTCCACGGCCACCTCGGCCACCTGCTGCTTGGATTGGGCGATCAGGTAATCGGACCCCTCTTTCTTGACCCCGAACTGTGAAATGGAGCCAACCACTATAGCCTCAAGGCCCATAATCTGGCCGATCTGCACCGCGGTCTGGGAATCTATAAGCCCCTGGGTCTGGAGTTTCTGTTCCTCCATTATCCTGCTCATCCTGTCCCTTTCCACGACGATAAATTTCCCGGATTTGACGAGTTCGGTCACCAGGATATCGGAGGCGGCCCCGCCGAGGCGGCCCTGGCCGTAAGCGGACTTGTTCTCGAATTCCACCACGCCTATCCTGCGCTTGGGGCCGGTGTACTTAGAAACGATTTTCTCGGTCTCGTTAACGCTCAGGGTCTGCCGGGTCTTAACCGACTTGGACGGCGCGCAGGCCGAAGCCAGCAAGGCCGCCGCGGCTGCGATCATTAATTTATTTTTCCCCATATTGTCCTCCGTAATTTAAGGTCTTAAACACCGGCTCATCTGCGCGGCAGCCGGTCCAGCGCCTTCCAGGCCGCCGCTTCCGCTTCCCGCCTGAGCGGGATCTTAAACAGGTTCTGCAGCAGTTTAACAGCCAACTGCTCCACAAGGGCCGCCTTGGCCTCGTCCTTGTTAAAGTACACCTTCACGTCCTTCCCCGAACCGGAACCCTCGTAAAGAGTTTCGCCGCTGGAAGCGGAAACCACCTTTACGCGCAGTATCACCGACTTGCGCACTACAAAACCGAGGTTCTGAAAAGTGAAGTCTTCAACATCGCCGTAGCACAACAGGTCCGCGCCGAGCGCCCTGCCTATTTCAGCCGGCTTGAGCCCCGGCAGCTGCCCCCCCTCCGAAATTCCCATTCCGGACAGTTTCCCGTCCACTTCGTCCAGGGGCAGGTACTGGTAACCCCTCTTTTCAAATCCTTCAGCGGCCAGCGCGCGCATGATATCGGCCGCGCTTATGTCCGTACTCTGGTTATCGAAAGGCAGCACGGCCACGCGGGTGTCGGCCGCCGCGCGGAGCGAAGGCGAGACCAGGTAAGCCCCACCGGTGGCGCAGCTGCAAAGGATAAAGGCTAAAGGATAAAGGCTAAAGGGTAACAAATATTTCTTTACCCTTCCTCCCCTCCGCCCTTCATCCATCATTCTTCATCCTTAATCCTTAATCCTTAATCCTTAATCCTTAATCCTTAATCCTTAATCCTTAATCCTTATTACCTCGGCAGGGAGAAGATCACTTCCTGCGCCCCCACCCCGTCTAGCTCAAGTCCCAGCGAGTCGCCGCGCAGCACCGTGCTGGCGAATTCCTGGGGATCGGAACGGCGCGGCACCGCGACGAAAACGGCAGCCCCATCGGAGTAGCTCTCCAGGCGCAGGCCTTTAAGGTCCAGGCGCAGCAACTGCGCTTTGAGTTTCTCAAGCACCTCAAGGCCGCCCAGCCCCAGGATCTTCACCTTTACCGGAGTATCCTGCTTCACAAGGCGGTCGGTCTTGCCGGCTGCCGCCTGCGCCAGCAGCTCGCCGGCTGAGGCCAGGGACTTGGCGAAGGAAGCGGCTATAGTGGAGTCTATGGCGTTGGCCTGGCTGGAAAGGGCGAGCAGTTCGCGCCCGGTCTTAACGTCGTAAATTTTCAGCATGGCTTCCGCCCGCGAGGGGTAGAAGCCGGTGCTGAGGCCGACTCCCGAGGAAGCCGCCGAGGCGGAAGCGGAAAAAAGCAGGTCCGCTCCGGAGGAGGCCGCCGCCTCCAGCAGGCGCGACTCCGGCCCGGAAAGCAGGGCCTCGTCGGAGGTAAACGGGAACTCTTTGATGGTTATGGGCGAGCGTTTAGAGAAGGCCTCCTTAAAAGCCGCGGCGAAAGCCTTGTTTGCCGCGCCAGGCTGCGCGAAGGCGGCCACGGCGCCCGGCGTGTCCGAGCCGGCGAGGTTCAACCCGCGCAGGGCGGAGGCTATCTTGTTATGGTAGACCCAGACCTTGACCCGCACGCGGTAGGAGGCCCCGTCCTGCCCCTCTGAAAGCACCTTGCTCTTTGCCGTGTAAAGCTGGGTGGTCTTAAGCAGCCCGATCTCCAGTACGCCGTAATTTTCGGCCCTGGCGGTCTCGTCCATGAAAAGCTCCGCGGCACGGCGCACCGCATTCTTCCCGGCGTCGAGGACCGCCGTCTCGCGCGAGGCGCCGGGATTCCGCGCGTCAAAAGAAGCGGAACCGTCAACCGTAAGCGGTTCGGGAGCCGCCTTAAAAGACCCGGGGGCCGGCGCGTGCGCGCAGGCGGCGGCCGCAAGAAGTAAAACCGTAAATATTTTTCCCGTAAATATATTCATTATTAATCCCTCAATCCCTCATCCCTTCCTGTTTAGCCACCGGCAGGGCGAAGCAGAATTTAGAGCCCTTACCCGGTTTCGATTCCAGCCAGATCTTCCCGCCGTGCTTCTCTACTACGGACTTGGAGATCGCGAGCCCCAGGCCGGTGCCGGACACCGTGCTGGCGCTGGCCTTGCCC